>CAZSAS010000025.1:0-5687 GCA_964604855.1 uncultured Methanosarcinales archaeon | reverse complement strand
GAGCGCGTTCCACACCTACCGGAACTGCCCGAACGCCTTCAGGATGAAGAACGTCAAGCTCCTGAACGAGCAGGCGCGGCAGGAGTATTTCGGCGAGGCTCCTTCCGTGTTCGTCGGCCAGTACGGGTATCCCCGCGTGAGCGTCGGCTTCCTCAACGTGAAGGAGTACACCGAGCAGGACGAGCCGCTCAAGTGGAGCGCTGAGAACATGCAGATTCCGGAGATTGTCGGCCTGCGGACCCAGCTCGTGAATTCGAACTTCCAGCAGCACGTCAAGTCGTTCAGCGACCGGCTGGCCGGGATGGGCCAGGAGGTGGGGATGGCGAGCGCGCCGGCGGAGATAGAGCTGAAGCTGAGCAGGAAGCCGAAGTTCAGCACGACGTTCAACCAGGACGCGCAGCCCCACGGCCCCTCGGTGCGGCTCGAGCGGGCACGCCTGACGAGCAATGTCAGGGTCGACACGCGCGTCGAGAGAGTCGTGGATGACGTCGACCTGAAGAGCGCGCCCGCGCTGAATCGGCTGTTCCGGAAGGGCTTCGACGAGCACTTCCTCAAGAAATTGCTGAGCGTCGGCAATCTCGGCGTGAAGATGCAGCGCAGGCTCGTGCCGACGCGCTGGAGCATCACCGCTGTCGACGACACCTTGGGGAAGGGTCTCATCAAGGAAGTCAAGGATTTTCCGGAGGGTGATTGCTGCGTGCACATCGGCGGCTATCTCGGCAACGAGTACGTCATCCTCTTCTTCGACGACCTGTGGAGCTACGAGCTGTTCGAAGGCTACCTGCCACTGCTGCACCGCCACGGCGCCGCCGCCTGGGACACTGATTACGAGAACTATCTCGGCCGTTCCGAGTACGCGACGAACACGGTCGGCGGCTATTACGCCGCGCGGCTGGCGATACTGGAAAAGCTCAAGGACCAGAAAAGGCAATCGGCGGTGCTGGCGCTCCGCTTCGTCACCACGGAGTATTCGGCGCCCTTGGGGGTATGGGTCGTCCGCGAAGCCGTGCGGAAGGCGATGCAGGCGAAGCCCTTGGTGTTCGCTGACCGCGACGCCATGAAGAAATTCGTCATCGGCTATTGCAGGAAGCGCTTCGGCTTCGATGTCACGTCGACGATCGGGCAGCAGAGCCGGCTGCTGAAGAACATCAAGGTGCAGACGCGGCTGAGCAGTTTCCTCTAGGCAACAGTCTCCTTTCCCTCTCCCCCTCCGCGCCTCGTAGGCGCTTGTTGTCGGGTGGGCGCGGTGCGCAAACGAGCGGACATGCAGCGAAGAAGCATCGGAAGGGCGGGACAAGCGGACGCGGGAAGCGAAGCAAACAGTTGAGTAATGACGATCTCCGCCACGGGCGTCTCCTCGCGAAGAGGGTAGAATCCTAGCACAGCTTCGTCAGGTAGTCACCGTCTTCTCGCGCGTCGACGATGTACTCGTTGCTGTACTGGTACTCGCCATAGATCCTGTTGAAGTCGAATTTCGCCCTGAGGAGGTAGACCGCGTCCGGGTCGAGGAACCAGTCCGCGTTGCCCGTGCACTGGATCTGGCAGAACACGCCGTACAAGTACGCCTCCTTCGCGCTGCCGTCGAGTGTGTAGACGTCTTCCCATTCCGCGGTCGGCGACTTCTTCACCTGTATCGTGACCGGACCGGGCAGGCTGCCGGCGATGTAGTGGAGCTCGAGCGCATGCTTGCTGTCGCGGCAGGCGGGACGAAGCGTGAAGGTCTCGAGGACGCTGCGCGCCTCGGCGCCGGTATAGGGAGTGTAGTTCTCGAAGGGGTTGTTGGCTTTGTTCCCTGCGCACTTGGCGGGATTGTCGACTTCAGAGCCGTCTTTTTCGCAGATGTAGGACTTCACCTTGACCTCGACCTTCTTCTCGACGATCTGCGCCGGGCAGAGGCTGCAGTCCGTCTCCGGACAGTCATAGGTGCCGTTCGCCATCGCGAGCAGGCCGTCGTCGCTGTCGCAGATCTTGTTGTGGTTGCTGTCGAGGCAGCAGCCGCCGCCGACCAGGATGTACGGGTCGTTGCAAACGACGGCGGGAGCGGACGCGCAGGCGGCCAAGAAGACGAGGACGGTCATGACGATAATGAGCTGGTGCTTCACCCCTTCCACCTGGTTTCCTGTCGGCGGACACTTGCTTATAAAGGTTGCGGCCGGACAAATCTTTATAACCGATTCGGGCTTCGCAGGCCGAATGGACCGTTCCGCGTTCATCGACGAGTTCGAACGGGCGCGCGCCGCGCACGAGATGCTCGTCTTCTTCTGCACGTGCGAAGTGGCATACTCTGGCCGGGCGGAGGCGGTGCTGCCGCGGGGCGACCGGCTCATCGTCATCAAGCAGGATGGCGTGCTGCTCATCCACCAGCCTGAGAAGGGCAACCCTATCAACTATCTCAAGACGGGCGCTGAACTGTCGCTGGAGAAGTCCGAAGGCGGGCTTTTGCTCAAGGGGAAGTACGCGCCGAACAAGGAGTTCCTTGACGTCGATATCCATCAGGTGCATGACGTCCTGCGGCGCAGGCTCGAGGACGGCCAGGCCCAGCGCCTCGTGGGGAACGAGGCTGACATGAGCGACGCGATACGCGACACGCCGAGCCTGATCTCCGAGGACTTCAAGCCTGTCTCGCGCGAAGAGCACACAAAGGTCGGCTTCCTCGACGTGTTCGGCCATGACGGGCAGGGCAACCTCGTCGTGGTGGAATGCAAGCGGTATACGGCAGGCCTGTCAGCCGTCTCGCAGCTCCATCGCTACGTGGAGAAGATCAAGCAGCTGCGTGGCACGCAGAACGTGAAGGGCGTGCTGGCCTCCCCGAAGGTGACCGCGAACGCGGAGGAGATGCTGAAGGGCTACGGCTACGAGTGGAAGCTGGTCAACCCGCCGCATCGCCACGCGCGGCATGACCGGAAGCAGCAGAGCCTCGACGCGTTCTAGTCCTGCGACGGCCCTTCTCTCAGCATGCCCGTCCCCTTGACATACGCAAGATAGATGGCGAGGTACGCCGGGATGCAGATCCCTTGGGCGAGGAAGGTGGCCGCGCCAGGATCAACACCTTTCCGGGTGAAATAGTACTGGAGACCTATCCTGACTGGCATATATGCATAGTCGAGCACCCAGACCCCACCCAGCATCTTCCCGAGGTCGGCGAGCAGCGGCCTCCAGCGGAGATGGCCTCGCTGGTCGCGATAGAGATCAGGATTGTCGTGGATATGCAGAGGCGTGAACACCACCAACCCTCCTCCGAGCTCCACCAAGGGCGATACGAGACTTTCAAGAGCTGACGAGTGGAAAATGCTGTGGACGGCTTTGGTCCCGAAGATGCCGGCGGCCATCACTCCAGGGACCGCGATCAGCGCGTTCTTCACGAACTTGCGCGTCTTGGGCTGCATCATGCTCACGGCTTGCAGAGCGTGCACGGCTCGAGGCCGAGGCCTTCTGCTTCGGCCTTGCTGGAGAGGTGGATGAGCTCGTCGGCGTTGGCGCGGTCGAGGCTGCGGCAACCGACACGGTGATACACGCTGGCGCCGCCGGTGGCGAGATAGCGCTCCTGCGGTGTGGTGGTGATGGCCTCGATGGCCTGGCCTTCCTGCTCTTTGTCTTGGCGCTTCCGGTCTTGGCGCTTCCGACCGTCCCTGCGCCGCGCCTGCCGTGCGGCAGGGAAGCGATAGCCGCGCCAGCCGAGGATGAGCTCGACGATGAGGAGGATGAAGCCGGCGAGGACGAGGATGCCACCGTAGAGGTAGCTGATGCCGGTGCGCGGCGTAGCGAGCCAGAGGATGACAAAGGGCGCAGTGACGACGATGAGGCCGATGGCGAGGCCGCAGGTGGCGTGCCACCGTTCGTTCGCGACGAGGATGAGCAGGGAGACCATGTCGAGGAGGAGGAGCGCGTTCGCGACGAGGCTGGCGTCCGGCTCCCCGAGGAAGAGTATGACTAGCATCAGGACGATGTGGATCGCGTATGCGCTCAGCACCCATGCTTTCCGCTCCATGCGGGGCGTGAAGCGTGAAGGATTTAAATAGATAGTGCTTTTTTTCACTATTCCCTAGTAACTATCCCTGGCGAACCCTCTCAGGCTCTGGAAGACGTCCCGAATATATAGTTTCTATATGGAAATCTATATGTGTGAGGAGACAGGTTTAAAAAGAAGGCTTCCTCAGAAGTGACCATGCGACTCGCCATACACCCCCGAGAACAGCGCGACCTGCTCAAGAGCTGGGCAGCGATCTCCCTGGCGTTCGCCATCGTCATGACCGGCCTCGGCACGTCCAAGGCATGGATGCTCGCTTTCCTCTCCAGCCTCGCGATCTCCGCAGTGACGGTCGGCCTTGGCTTCCTCGCGCACGAGCTCGCGCACAAGCACGTCGCGGAGAGCCTGAACTGCCATGCGGAATACCGCGCCAACGACACGATGCTGCTCGTCGCGCTCGTCACCAGCCTGTTCGGCATCGTCCTCGCCGCACCGGGCGCGGTCCTCGTGAGCGGCCATCCCTCCCCTGAGCAGCGCGGCAAGACCTCGGTGGCGGGCCCGGCAGCGAACCTGGCCCTCGCAGCAGTCTTCCTCGCCCTCTTCTTCCTGCTACACGGCTGGCTCGCCATGGCCGCAGGTTTCGGGAGCGTCATCAACACCTGGCTCGGCCTGTTCAACATGCTCCCGTTCGGTGCCTTCGACGGTGCCAAGGTCTTCGCCTGGAACAAGGCATTCTATGGCCTCGTCGTCGCCATCGGCGTCCTCCTCGCCTTCGTACAGGTTCCGCTCGGGCTGTTCTAGAACTACCGGTACGGCGTGTAGTCGAAGATGTCGTCGTCGATGATGAGCAGGGTCTGGACGTCCTTGATGAGGCTCTTGAACCGGCTCCGGAGGGCTTGGACGATCTCGTGGAGCCGCGCCGTACTCGGCACCTTGACGTCGAAGTCGAGATCGGAGTTGCTCACCGCCTCGGTGAAGAGCACGGTCTCGGGCAGGCTCGTGACCCAGCCCCGCACCTGCTGATAGGATGCGTCGCTCAGGTCGGCGAGGTAGACGTACACCTTATGGTGCTCCCAGCCCAGCTTTTCCGTGTCGAGGACCGCGTTGTAGCCGAGAATGACGCTTTCGCGTTCGAGTCGCTTGAGCCGGGTCCTCACCGTCTTTGGCGTGACGTTGAGCGCGGCGGCGAGCTTGACCAAGGAAGCGCGGGCGTCGTGGCTCACCGCATCGAGCAGCTTGAGGTCGAGCTCGTCCAGCTGGACCGTCTCGAGGGGACCGCCGACCGTGACCTGCTCACGCACGCTCGTCGGCTTGTCCCTGACGAGGCAGTCATGCGGGAGATGGGTGAAGGTGGCGAGGACGCTCACCAGCTTGTGCGCGACCTGGCCAGCGATGGGCGTGATGAGCTCCCGGTAAAGCGCGTTGAGCTGGTCGGCGCCGCGCGCATAGACGATCACCAACAAGTCCCAACGGCCGATGCACCGGAGGACCCAGCCCGCCTCCTTCACCTCGTGCGCGTGGTCTGCGAAGCGCTTCAGGTCCTCGTCGTCCATGCCGGTGAGCTTGAGGCTGAGCTTGTAGGCGTTGTAGCCGAGCTTAGGCAGGTTGATGATGGCGATATAGCGCCTGATGACCTCTGCCTCTTCAAGGCGTTCGAGGCGCCGCTTGGCCGCGGGCTTGCTGATGCCGGTTTTGGGGGCCAGATTGCCGCGTAGCACGG
>CAZSAS010000024.1:4331-8357 GCA_964604855.1 uncultured Methanosarcinales archaeon | reverse complement strand
GTTCGCGTTCCGCCTCGCCGAACAGCTTGGTGAACACGCCCGCGATGGCGTCGATGACGGTGACGACCGGTGTGAGAATCCATTGAAGCCCGTAGAGGATGGGACTGAAGGCGAGGCTGAGCCGCTTCCGGTGGTTCACCGCGACGCTCTTCGGGATGATCTCGCCGAAGAGGAGCACGAGGAAGGTCGTGATGCCCGTCGCGATGCCGATGCCCACGCTCCCGAAGAGCTGTATCGAGAGCGCCGTCGCGATGCTCGCCGCCGCGATGTTCACGAGGTTGTTCCCGATAAGGATGGTCTCGAGCAGCTTGTGCGGGTCCTGCTTGAGCTTTTGCAGGGTCTTGGCGTGGCGCTTCTTCTCCTTGACGAGGCGCCGCACTTGGAGCTCTGACAGGCTCATCATCGAGAGCTCGGCGCTCGAGAAGAAGCCTGACAGGAAGAGCAGGACGAGGAAGATGATGATGATGGTCAGCATTGATGGTCCCTGCGGCCAGAGGAGGCCAGTCTCTTCACCCCCCACCCCTTTACTTTTATGTTTTATGTATCTGGCGAAGAAATGATTAAAGTTTTTTGTCAAAACAGGGAGATAATGAATCTCTTCTTGTTCTTTCCTTGCTTCTTGGCCGGCGTGCGCTTTGCCGCCTTCTTCATCGGCCTCTTCACAACATTCTTCTTTGCGGTCTTCCTGGCCGCGTTCTTCTTCGTGGTCTTGCGCTTAGTGACTTTCTTCCCGGTCGCTTTCTTGGCGGCCTTCTTCGTGGCCTTCTTCGCAGCCCCCTTCTTGGGCGCGTTTTCGACCGGCAACCTCTCGGCTTTCCTTCGGACCAGGACCTTGCCAGTCATCCCGGGCGCACGCGGCAGGCCCATGATGTCGAGCACGGTCGGCGCGACATCGGCCAACATCCCCGGCTTCGGCAGCTTGAAGACACCATAGCGCCGCTGCGGGTCCACGACGACGAAAGGCACATTGTTCAGGGTGTGGCTCGTCTCGTGCTCGCCTGACATCTCCTCCGCGTTCCCGTGGTCGGAGGTGACAAGCATGACCCAGCCGCGCGTCTCGGCCTCGGTCTCGAGCTCGCTCAGGCAGCGGTCCACGGCCTCGACCGCCTCGACCGTGGCGTCGAAGTCACCCGTGTGGCCGACCATGTCGCAGTTCGCGAAATTGACGATGACGAAGCCGTAGAGCCCCGAACGCAAGGCCTTGAGCACGGCATCCTTCACGCCGTCGGCGCTCATCCCCGGTCGCTTATCATAGGTCGCGATGCGGGGGCTCGGCACGAGCACGCGCTCCTCGCCCCGGAACGGTCGCTCGCGACCGCCGTTGAAGAAATAGGTGACGTGCGCGTACTTCTCCGTCTCGGCCGCGTGGCACTGCTTGACGCGACGCTTGCTCAACCACTCGGCCAGTCCGTTCCGGACCGTGAACGGGGGGAACGCCACGGGCAGATCGAGCGCCTTGTCGTAGCTCGTCATCGTCGTGAACCTGATGCGCAGCCGGGCACGCGCGAACTTGTCGAAGTGCTCGTCGGTGAAGCCGTGCGTGAGCTGCCGGGCGCGGTCCTGCCGGAAGTTGAAGAAGATAACGCTGTCCCCGTCGATGATGTGCCCGGTCCGATGGTCCTTCGTCGCGATGACGCTCGGCTGGATGAACTCGTCCCCCTCGCCGCGCTTGTGCGCCGCCTCGACGGCCTCGACTGCGGAGCCGTAACGCAGGCCATCATCGTGCACGAGCGCGTCATACGCCCGTCGTTCCCGCTCCCAGCGGTTGTCGCGGTCCATCGCGTAGAACCGGCCGGTAACCGTCGCAATCTCGCCGACGCCGAGCCGCGCGCATTTCCGCTTGATCGCTTCGATGAAGCGTGTCGCGACGCGCGGCGGCGTGTCCCGGCCATCCGTGATCGCGTGGATGAAGACGTGTTCGAGCTCCTCCTTCGCCGCCATCTCGAGGAGCGCGAACAGATGATCGAGATGGCTGTGCACGCCGCCGTCGCTGCACAAGCCAACGAGGTGCAGGGCCGCGCCCGGTTCCTTCGCGTCCCCCATCGCGGCGCCGAGGGCGCTGTTCGTGAAGAAGCTGCCGTCCTTGATCGCCTTGTTGATGCGGACGAGGTCCTGGTCGACGACGCGGCCGGCGCCGAGGTTGAGATGCCCCACTTCGGAGGTGCCCATCTGCCGTGCCGGCAGGCCGACCGCAGTTCCTGAAGGGTCGAGACGGAGCCAGGGACACGTCTTGAGAAGCCTGTCGAGCGTCTGGGTGTCGGCCAGCGCGAGCGCGTTGTCCTTCTTAGCGGCACGGAGGCCGACGCCATCGAGGATGACGAGGATGACGGGTTGGAGTTGCGGACCGGGACTCATGGCTGACACCTCTCTTCTTCTCAATGGTTTTCTCAGCGACTCCTTTTTCTCAGCGGTTCCGGCATACAGTCGTGACTGGCAGCGACGGCGAGGGGGGCAGCGCAGCCTTAGCGCGCGACCGGCAGGAGGAAACGCGCGTAGCGCGCCCCGCGGCCGAGATGCTCCTCGATGCGGAGCAGCCGGTTGTACTTCGCGGTGCGGTCCGTGCGGCACGGCGCGCCCAGCTTGATCTGGCCGCAGCCCAATGCGACGGCGAGGTCGGCGATGAGCGTGTCCTCGGTCTCGCCGCTCCGATGGCTGACCATGACGTTCCAGCCCGCGGCTTTCGCCAGCATGGCTGCGCCGAGCGCCTCGGTGAGCGTCCCGACCTGGTTCACCTTGAGCAGGAGCGCGTTGCATAAGCGCTCGTCGATCGCTTTCTGGATGCGCACGGTATTCGTGACGAGGAGGTCGTCCCCGACGACCTGGAACTGCTTCTTCCCCATCTTGGCGAGGAGCATGTTCCAGCTGAGGAAGTCATCCTGGTCGAAAGCGTCCTCGACGCTGAGGATGGGGTATTTCCGAACGAGGCCGAGCCAGTACTCCACGAGCTTCTCGGGCGAGAGGCTCTCGGCGCCGAGGTCATATCGCTTCCCGTCGTAGAACTCGCTGGCTGCCGGGTCGATCGCGATCGCCGCCTGCGTGGCGTAGCCCGCCTTCCTGATGGCCACCATGAGCAGGTCGAGCGCCTGCTCGGCGCTGTCGAGGGGCGGCGCGAAGCCCCCTTCGTCGCCGACGTGCGTCGCGGCGCTGCCGTACTGCTGCTTGAGCAGGCCTTTGAGCGTGTGGTAGATCTCCGAGACCATCTGCACCGCCTCTGCGAAGCTGCGCGCCCCATGCGGGACGACCATGAACTCCTGCGGCTTGAGCTTCCCGTCGGCGTGCTTGCCGCCGTTGATGACGTTGGCGAACGGGATGGGCAGCCGCGGCTCCTGGCCGGTGAGCGTGGCGAGGTACTCATAGTATTCCAGGCCTTGCGCCTCCGCGACAGCCCTGCTGGCGGCGACGCTCACCGAGAGGATGGCGTTGGCGCCGAGCCGCGACTTGTTCTTCGTGCCGTCGAGGACGATCATGGCCTGGTCGAGCGCTTCCTGCTGCCGCGCATCCATACCTTGCACCTTGCGCGCGATGGCGACGTTGACGTTCGCCACGGCCTTCTGGACGCCCTTGCCGAAGTAGGGCTTGCCCTCGTCGCGGAGCTCTATCGCTTCATACTTGCCCGTGCTCGCGCCGCTCGGCACGGTCGCCCTGCCCCGGGCGCCGTTCGCCAGGATGACGTCCGCTTCCACGGTAGGGTTGCCGCGGCTGTCCAGCACCTCGCGGGCGCGGACCTCGACGATGGCGAAGCCGGCCTTGCCGGCCTTCGGCGCCCTGGCCGAGGACCGTGCCGATGACCGTGACGTCCGAGAGGGAGCCTGAGATGCTTGTGATGTCTTCCGTGCAGAACGAGACTGAGTCTTACGACGTTTCTCGATGGTCGCCACCCCCATGACTCCGGGAAGTGCTCAGACGAGCTTTATAAATGTTTAGCTTGGCTTCCGAAGCGTCAAGGAGGGGAAAGTCAAGGAGAAAAAAAAAGGAAAAGTGAGGAGGAAAAGAAGGGAGGAAGAAAGAGAAGGGAAAAAGGTTAGA
>CAZSAS010000024.1:0-4231 GCA_964604855.1 uncultured Methanosarcinales archaeon | reverse complement strand
AGGAAAAGTGAGGAGGAAAAGAAGGGAGGAAGAAAGAGAAGGGAAAAAGGTTAGAAAGAAGGGATTTAGACTTCGACCGTCGCCGTCAGGTCGCCAGTCGACGTGTGGGACAGCGTCTCGCCGTCCTTCATGTAGGTCACGGCGACGTTCGCCTTGACTTTCTTCCCTTCATCAGCGGCGCTGATGCCGCTGCAAACGAAGTTGTAGACCGTCTTGACGCCGTTGGCCTGCGTCACGTTTCCGGCCTGCGTCTCGGTCGATTCGACACCGCAGGAGACAGCGCTAGCGCTGGTGGTGTTGAGCATGACCTTGCTCACCTCGACGCCGGTCCCGATGTTGTTGATGACACCGAGCTGGACAGTTCCGCCTGTCGCGACCTTGTATTCAGCCCCGCTGAAACCGCCGGTCATCGTGAAGCCGCTCGGAAGGAATCGCTGAGGGCTCAGGATGCCGAAGTAAGCGAGCGCACCGATGGCTGCCAAGACCACGAGGATGGCCCAGCCATATGTCATCAAGAATTCCATAGCCGCTTGGCCTTTTCTGGAACGCATTCGTCTTCACCTCACACGTCTGTCCCCCTTAGGAACGAGAGGACATACTCACAGTGATTCCTGCTACCGGGACTTTATAAAAGTTTCGCTCGTCGGGAAAGGAAGGCAGGCAAGCGCAGGGATTCCCTGCGCGGCTCAGATGAGGCCGCCGAGCATGACACCCAAGGCGGAACGCGCCAGGAAGTAGAGCGTGAGGCTCACCGCGAGGAAGATGGGCAGGTTCCGCAACCCTTCCCGGACACGGCCGCGCCGGATGACGCTCACGATAGCGCCGCTCATGAGGGCGCTGATGGAAAGCATGGTGACGCTGAACCATTGGAAGTCCGTGATCATCCGCGGCGTCGTCTGGACGTGCAGGGCGAGGAAGCTGCCCGAAGCAGCGCTCAAGTCCAGGGTGCTCGTGATAGTCACGATGATCCGCAGGAGCTCCGTGGCGAGGGCGAACAGCGCGGGCGCCATGACGATGCTCGCGAAGGTGATGAAGATGGCATAGGTGGCCACGTTCGCGCTCATCTCCTTCTGCTGCAGCTTGGTCTCCTGGATGTTCAGCGCGATCTTGTTCAGGAGCTCGGCCATCTCGCCGCCCGCATCCAAGCCCTCGAGGAGGATGCTGATGCTCCGGCGGAGCATGACGGAATCGTATTTCTCGGTGAACGTGACGAGGCTCTGGCTCAGTTCCTCGCCGGCAAGCGTCGCCTTGGCGACTTCCTCGATCTCCTTGGCCAGCACGCCGAAATTCGGCCTGACGGCGAACCACAAGGCGCGGTCGATCGGCATGCCCGCGCTGATGTTCGCGCTCGTCAGCTGGAGGAAGTCGGGCAGCACGTCCTCGAGCTCGCGAGTGCGCCGATAAATCCTGATGTCGAGATAGAGATAGATGACCATCCAGATGAAGAGATAGGCGAAGGCGAACACCCCCGTCCAGAGACCGAGATAGAAGATGATGAGGTCGAGGGCGGGCTTGCCGCCGACCGAGGCGACGAGGAGCGTGAGCGCGGTGACGGCCACGATGATGCCGAACGTGACGTAGAAGACGATGCGTCGCAACTTCACGGGGTCGATGGTATGGCCGGCCTTGACGATGAGCTGGGAGAGGACCCTGCGTGTCTCTGAAGCGGTGCGCCGCTTGCGCTTCGCTTTCTGCTTGAGATGCTTCCGCGTCTTGCGCTTCACAGTCTCTGCTTGCTTCTTCGTCGCCTTCGCCGCGGCCTTGACCTCTTTCTGAGGAACCTTCCCCTTCTCGGCGGCGTTCTCGGCGGCGTTCTCGGCGGCGTTCTCAGCGGCGTTCTCAGCGGCGTTCTCAGCCCGCTTCCCGTCTTTCCCCGCCGGTCGCGCGCGGGCGGATGCAGCGTCATCGCTGCGGGCCGGGGAGCGCGCCGCTTCGGGCTCCGCGGGAGCAGCATCGTCGGTCTTGCCCGTCATTTCGCCCGTCGAGGCATGCTTGGCGCGCTTCTTGAACAAGGAGAAGGAGAACCGCCTCTTGGGCGTCTTCAGCGTCTCAGGACCCGTCAGCTTCTCTACCTCCCGCGGTTCCCCGAGGGGCTCGGGTTCCGAAGCGACGGCTCTCGCAGCGTCCCTGGCGACCTTCCCGCTCTCGCGGCCCGGCTTCGCCGCCAGCCTGGCCGCCTCCTTCGCCACTTTCATCGCGGCCTTCCGGTCCTGCCGGGTCTTCAGGCGATCGAGCCGCTTCGCGGCCGCCGCTTCCTTGACTTCCTGCCGAGCCTTCTCGCGCGCCGCTCTCCGGTAGGCAAGGCCCTTCCTCGCCGCCTCCTTCGCCGCGAGTCTCGCTTCCTTGCGCTCCTGCGCGGTCCGGACCTTCGCGAGACGCTTCGCCTCTCGCCGCGCACGAGCACGGTCCGCGGAGGTCTCGCCGGCAGGGCCGGACTCGGAAGACCTCGCAGATGCCTCCTCCTTCCGTCCATCCGCACCTTTCCGTTTCGTGAAGAACCCCATGCGCTAGACCCCCATCGGCGGCCGGCTGCTTCGGATGACTGCGAGGAACATGAATTGGAGGAAACCGACGAGGAAGGCGATCAGCATGTAGGCGAAGAGGCTCAGGTCGAGCCCGATGAAGCTGGTAAGGACGATGAGCATGATGGTGCCGAGGCTGGGGACGATGATGGCGACCATCATGTAGAACATGGCCAGGGGGTTGAGCTTCCGCCCGTACTCCTTCACCGCGATCTGCTGCTCGCGCGTGATCTGGTCGAGCACGCTCCCGAGCGCCGCCGTAGCCTCGCTTCCGGTCTTGATGCTGTTGAGGAGCTGCCAGAGCAGCCTGCGGAGGTCGGGGCTGGGCGTGATGGTGATGAGCTCGTTCAGGGCGTCCTCCAAAGACGTCCCGAGATCTATCTTCTCGACCAGTTCCTGGAAATACGTCCCGATGACCTCGTAGTTCCGCGCCAGGTTCCTGAAGCTCTGGTAGACCGGCACGCCGCTCTCGAGCTCGATGATGAGGAACCTTCCGGCGTAGACGAGCTCGGTGCTGATTTCCTTCTTGAGCCGCTCGATCCTGAGGTCGACATAGCCCATGAGGTAGAAGAACCCGAGGAGGAAGAACACGGGGAAGAACGCGAAGACGATCGCTTTCGAGAGGAAGGTGAATATGACGAAACAGAGCCCGAGCCCGAGGAAGAACGCCGTGAAGACCGTCTTCTGCATATAGTACTCGGGCGTGTCGGCCATGCGCGCCTGGAGCAGCTTCAGCTTCAGGTTGGGCATGAGCCGCGAGAGGAGCTTGTAGACCTTCATCGTGTCACTCCTCTCGCCGCGCCTTCAGCGCCGCTTTCGCCTTCCGAGCCCCTTTCTCCGGCGTCTTCCCGACCTCATTCCCGGTCGTCTCTGCCTCGTCACCCGACGCCTCGGAATCCTGGCCGGCGGCGTCGCGGTCCGGACCCTCTTCGCCAAGCATGACAGCGTCTTTGCGCTGCGGCGCGGAGAAGAGCTTGCCGCTCTTGACGTAGCTCATCATGTTCTTCTTGTCCGTGTAGTACTCGGCGATGATGCGGCCGACGCTGTCCACGTCCAGGATGTCATGCTTGACGAGGTACTCGATCACCTTCTGCTTCTCGGCGATCTCGGCATTGAGCTCCTTGTCGGTGAGGCCGGTGTAAAGCTTGAGCGTCTGGAAGAAGCTCTTGCTCGAGCCCTGCTTGACGAGCCGGTCCTTCTTCGGATCGTACTGGAGCAGGATGTTGAAATCGCTCCCCGGCAGGATCTCCGCGATCTGGAACGTGCGGCGGGCGCCGCTCCTGCGGTTGCGGAACTGCACCACGATGAGGCTGATGGCGGGCAGCATGATCTTCGGGACGTCGATCGGGGGGTTCGTGAGGCGCTCAATCGCCTCCTGCGCAGTGTTCGCGTGGAACGTCGCATACACTGAGTGGCCCGTGTGGATCGCCTCGAACAAGGTCTCGGATTCGCGCTTCCGACGCACCTCGCCGACCAGGATGCGATCGGGGCGCATGCGCAGGCTGTTCACGAGGAGGTCGCCCATGGATATCTCGCCCTTCCCCTCCGCGTTCGGCAAGCGCGTGTTCAGCGGCACCCAATGGAGGAACCGCGGAAGCTGTATCTCGCGCGTGTCCTCGATGGACAGGATGCGGTGGTTCGGCGGGAAGAAGTTCGCGAAGCAGTTCAGCGCGCTCGTCTTCCCCGAGGCGGTGCCGCCCGCGATGAGG
>CAZSAS010000023.1:0-8562 GCA_964604855.1 uncultured Methanosarcinales archaeon | reverse complement strand
GGTCGTGAAGATGCGCGCCACGAACTGCAACAACGACATCTTCTCCCTCGAGTTCAGGAACGGCCAATTCCAAGCGCTCTACGGCGGCCAGAACCCGCTGCTCTGAGCCTCGTCTATTCTCCCTTTTTCCCATTTCCCCCTATGCGCTCTGCGCTTGCGATGGGGCGGGTGCAGCGCGATTGCAGCGGACGGGGCGGGACTGAGGGCGCAGGAAGCGGAACAAGCCGCCACTGTCGCGGGCATCTGTCACGTCGTGGCAAGAACCGGCCTCGCTATCATCAGGGCCCCTGCCCCGATGCTCGGCCTTGCATTTATCCCAAGGCGACAGTGGCATATGAGAGGAGGGCAGTGATATCATCCTCCAGAAAACGGTCATTTCCCCTGGTTTTCTCCCCATATCCTGAGATAGGCTTTTAAACGGCGGAGGCGCTTCCGCCCCCCATGAAACACCGCGGTGCAGCCAGGACAGGCACGCAGTCCCAGCTGTATCGCTCTTTCTTCTTCGCTTTTCTCCGCCCGGCGTACGCATAGTACGACCGGGCGCCACGGGCCATAACCTTACAACGTGTTCTTTTTCCCCGATAACAGACAGGTGACAACAATGTCAGTGATCGAACCGCCACCCTACCAGTCCGACATCCTGCTACCAAGCATCTATAGTGAAGGAACCAGGCCTCACATCCGGATACGGGACCCGCTGAGACGTCTCCCCATGACCGCGCCGCCCATCAACGGCCAAGGGCACGAGGCGGAAAAGCGTTCGGCGAAGGGTGACAAGCCAATCGCTTATGAGGGACTGGACTACTGCCCGATGTAACATAACCTTTTTATGGGGATGCCGAGTAGCGCGAGCCATGGCACGCTACAAGCTCGTCTGCTTCGACCTGGACGGCACGCTCATCGCCGGCTCTGAGCATCCGAAATACTGGAGCACGCTCCACCGCGACATCCAAGGGGAGGAGGAAGGGGCGCGCTTCGAGGAGGAATGGATCGGCAAGTTCCGACGCGGCGAGATCAGCTACAAGGAATGGCTCGGCGCGGACATCAGTGAATACCAGCGCCTCGGCGCGACGAAAGCCGACTTCGAGCGGGTGGCCAAGAAACACGGCCTCGCGCCCGGCGCCAAGGAGACCGTCCTCGAGCTGCATCGGCGCGGCTACCGGCTCGCGGTCATCTCCGGCAGCCTGAACATCCTCATCGACACGCTCTTCCCCGACCACCCCTTCGACGACGTCTTCGTGAACGAGGTCTTCTTCGACGACCAAGGCAGGATCGCCGGCTGGCAGGACACGGTGTACGACCAGGGGAGCAAGCACAAGGCGATGCGCGAAATCTGTGAACGCGAAGGCATCAGGCCAGAGGAGACCATCTTCGTCGGCGACGGCGAGAACGACATCGACATCCTCAAGGAGGCGGGCCTGGGCATCGCGTTCTGCCCGGAAAGCGAGCAAGTGTCGGAAGCGGCGGACGTCGTCATCAGGGAACGCGACCTCGCCCTGATACTCACGCATCTCGGCTGAGCCAGGTCAGTCCAAGTCGTCGGCTTCGTCGAGCAGACCAGCCCCTGAGATTGTCTCCTGCGGCACGACCCTCTCCTTCCCGCAATAGGGGCACTGCTTCGGCGTCAGGTTACCGCGGCTGAAGGTGAAGCCGCAGTCCGTGCACGCGTAGCGCGTCCTGCTCACCGGAGGCGAGGCGTCGTGGCCCGCTTCCTTGCGCCGGAGCCGGTCGAGGTGCTCCTGCACGCCGAGGCCGCGGCACCTGAGACAGACCAGGGTGCGGCCGTCCTTCGCGTACTTCATCTGCTTCAGGGGCACCTGCTGGAGGCACCGCCCGCATCTCATCAACATGGCATCCTTGTCGACCATGGCGACCACCTCAGAGGGGACAGTGGGAAAAGAAGTATTTAATGCTTCTGGAGTTACGGGTGAGAAGCATGAGTGGGAAGAATTATAAATTCGGACGGCACGTTGAGGGCATGCTCACCGAGACCCTGCTCGCGTTCGGCACGCTCTTCACGATTGTCAACCCGTTCAGCACCGCCTTCGTCTTCAACAAGCTCGCCAAGGGGAAGAGCACCGGGGAACGCAAGCGCATCGCGCTCCGGGCCTCGCTCTACGCGGTCGCCTTCCTGTTCCTCTTCCTCATACTCGGGAACGCGATCCTCACCTTCTTTGGCATCACGATCTACGCGTTCCGCGTCGCGGGCGGCCTCTACCTGGCCTGGGTCGGGTTCGAGATGCTCGCACCCCACCTGCGACGGCATCCGGAGAACTATGACGATGCGGGCGACGCCATCGCGGTCATCCCCCTCGCCATCCCCCTCCTGTCCGGGCCGGGCGCGCTCACCTCGGTGCTCGTCCTCACCGCGGACTTCCCCTGGCCGCCGGTCGCGCTCGCCATCCTCATCGTCGGCCTCATCTCCTGGCTCGTGCTCCGCGAAGCCAAGTGGTTCGACCGCGTCATCGGCAGGATCGGCACCCTCGTGATCGAGCGCGTCCTCGGGCTCATCGTCCTCGTCATCGCGGTCCAGTTCGTCTTCAACGGCGTCACCGGCTACCTCCTCGCGATCGGCCTCATCTGAGAGCGCAGAGGATGAGTCCAGCACAGGGCCCCACGCGTGGAAAAGACGTGCGCAAGCGACGGCCTGTCCACCGACGGCTGAGGCGGGGCCGGAAAGCATAAAAAGCAGGGCTCCGGGGCTCTTCCTGAGAGGGACGAGCGATGACACGAAAGAAGGCGGACGACGCGGTGTCGAAGGAAGCCCTTATCGCGCAGCACGAGCGCATCCTGCGCGGCCTGCAGTACGAGACCGGCCTGTTCGCGGCTTCAAGGAAGGATGCGGACACGGGATACGACAAGAGCTGGCTGCGCGACAACTTCTACGAATGCCTCGCGTTCGAGGTGCTCAACGACTGGGATACGGTGAAGAAGACCTACCGCGCCCTGCTCGACGTGTTCAAGAAGCATGAGGACAAGATCGACTGGGCGATTGCGCACAAGCCGACCGAGAAGTTCCAGTACATCCATCCTCGCGTGCATCCGGAGACCTTCGACGAGTTCTGGGAGGAGTGGGGAAACAAGCAGAACGACTCTGTCGGCGCGGTCCTCTTCCGCGTCGCGGACCTCGAGCGTGCTGGCTTCAGCGTGCTCGAGGACGAGGACGACCGGCGTATCGTGCAGAAGCTGATCGGCTACCTGGAGAGCATCGAGTACTGGCACGACCTCGACAGCGGGATGTGGGAGGAGAATGAGGAGGTGCACGCGTCGAGCGTCGGGGCCTGCCTCGCCGGGCTGAAGGCGGCGAAAGACATCGGTTTCTCGGTCCCTATCATGCTCGTCGAGGAGGGGGAGCGCAGCCTGCACGAGCTCCTGCCGCGCGAGTCTGCCACCAAGTTCGTCGACCTCTCGCTGCTCAGCCTCATCTGGCCGTACAGCATCGTGACGGAGGAGGAGCGTGACGAGATCTTGAAGAACGTCGAGTACCTCTTGCTGCGCCGCAAGGGCGTCATCCGCTACAAGAACGACCATTACTACAACAAGAACGAGGACGGCTACAGCGAGGAGGCGGAGTGGTGCTTCGGTATCTCCTGGCTTGCCATCATCTACGAGAAGCTCGGGAACGACGCCAAGACCAAGAAGTTCGTCAACCTCATGCTCGAGACGACGGACGACGAGGGCTTCGTGCCGGAGCTGTATTTCAGCAACACTGACGAGCCGAACGAGAATGCCCCGCTCGGCTGGGCCGAGTCCCTGTTCATCGTCGCGCTGCACAACGTGAACGAGCAGTTCCTGCCCGCGCCGCAGCGATGACCGCGCTATCCGAGCTCGTGGACGAAGTGGACATCCGGGTCGAGGGAGGGCAGCCGCTCGCTGAGGTGCGGTATGCTCCGCAGGGGCACCTGTCCCTGCGTCTGCCAGTATGCCGATTTGTTATGGTTCGGCAGATCGATGAGGTACCGGAAGCCCTTGTCTCCCAGCCATCGTGTGAGTGAACGGTAGAACGCTGCGCCGAGACCGACCAGGTCGGGCGCCATGTTGCGTCGGATGAACTCGAGAAAGACGGCCTCCTCCGGAAGCTCGGGGTCGTGGAGGCTGTCCGTAAGCTCGACATGCAGGAGGAGACGGTCTGTCGGGCTGAACCTCCTCGCGAGGAGACCGGTGACGCAGTCGAGGTAGATCTCGTCTCCTGATAACGGGGGCGTGTCGCCCGGGCAACCGTCGTGTTGCCACGTCCCGACGTCTTCCCGCCATCGCAGGAGCGGCCGCCAGGCGCGTTGCGGGTCGGGGGTGTCGTGTTGCGCGTACACGCAGTCGAGGACGCCGGGAGTGTCGTCGAGGCGTGCCACATAGAGATGCGGCAGCGCTTTTGGGAAGAGGAGGAGGAGCTCTCCGTTGTCCGTGTCGATCGTCGGCATCGCGGGTCCTCGGCAGGTGGTGGGAGCGACGAGAGAGGAGAGAGATATAAAGATTGCTTTTTTTGCTACTTCCTAGTGGGTGTGAGTCGAGGTTTGGGGGCTTTGCGCGATCGAAAATAATATTTTCTATATAGAAAAATATTCTTTCTCGGGAGCAAAGATATAAACGCCCTGAGAGTCCGTGCAGAGATGGTAGCTGAGGGGAAGGAAGCGGACAAGGCCAAGGGCCTCATCATCTCCGGCGCCTTCGGCGAGCTCCTCGCCCGGCAGAAATCCTCAGAGGAATTCGAGCTCGGCGAGCTGCTCATCGCGGAGAGCGCGAAAGGCAAGACCCTGATGCAGGTGTACGACCTGCTCTACGGCTCGCAGATCTCGGCGCAGAATCTCGAACTCATCTCCGGCATGACCCTGGAAGAGGGCGCCTCCTTGGACTTCATGGACCCGCACCTGCGGAACTACACGCTCGCCAAGCTCAAGAGCCTCATCACGATTCCGAAAGAGAGAAGGAAAGAGAGAGGAGAAGCAGAAAGAGGGGAAGCGGCGAGAGGGCCGGGCTACAGGACCAGCAAGTCCCTGCCTGGCTTCTTCAGCGAGCTCAAGGAGGTCGGGAAAGACGACATCTCGTTCATCACGAAGCCGAAGAACCCGCTGTTCCTCGGTGAGCTCCGTTCCGGCTCGAAAGTGCTCGACCTGCCGCTCTTCCTCGACGGCGAGAAAGCCCTCAGCCATCACGTCCTCGTCCCGGCCACGACCGGCAGGGGCAAGAGCAACCTCGTCAAGTGTCTGCTCTGGAAGCTCGCCGAACAGGACTATGCCGGCATGCTCGTCCTCGACCCGCACGACGAGTACTACAACGCGGAGCCCGGCCTGAAACAGCATCCGAAAGCCGGGGAGAAGGTGAAATACTACAGCCCCAAGCCCTTGCCCGGCACCGACAGCCTCGTGTTCAATCTCAAGGACGTGACACCCGACCATTTCCAGGGGGCGGTCGACTGGAGCACGCCCCAGCAGGAAGCCCTGAGCGCGTACTGGAAGGAACACGGCAAGGGATGGGTCGAAGCGGTCGTCCTCGAGAAGCCCCTCCAGGGCAAGTTCAACGAAGGCACCCTCGGCGTCATCCGGCGCAGGGTGATGGCCATGCTCGACCTCACCTGGGACGGCGAACAGCTCCACACGGACGGCGTCTTCAGACTCAATGCAGGCAGCACGACCATCACGGACATCGTCACGGCCATCATGGACGCCAGGATCGTCGTTGTCGACACGTCGAGCTTCGAGGGCCGCGAAGAGATCCTCATCGGCAGCATGATCACCACCGAGCTATTCAAGGCCTACAAGCGCGCCAAGCTTCACGGCACGCTCCAGGACAAGCCCGTCGCGAGCATCGTCCTCGAGGAGGCGCCGCGCGTCCTAGGCAAGGAGGTCCTCGAGAAGGGCAGGAACATCTTCAGCACAATCGCGCGCGAAGGCCGCAAGTTCAGGGTCGGCCTGCTCGCCATCACCCAGTTGCCGTCGCTGATCCCACGCCAGGTGCTCGCCAACATGAACACGAAGATCGTGCTCGGCATCGAGATGAAGCCGGAACGGCAGGCGATCATCGAGAGCGCGGCGCAGGACCTGAGCCAGGACGACCGGGCCATCGCCAGCCTCGACAAGGGCGAAGCGATAGTCACCTCAAATTTCGCGGCGTTCGCGCTGCCTGTGAAAGTGCCTTTGTTCGACACGCTTGTCAAGGAAAAGAAAGAGAGCGAACGAAGAGCCTATACCGGACTGAAATAAGTCTGTGCACGCCCTTATCTCAATTATCTCAGGATGTGATAGAACGCCTCGAAGATCGGCGTGTCGGTCGTGACCGAGACGAACGCGGAATCGGTGCTCTCGCAGATGTCCTTGAGCTGGAGGATGTGATCCATCAGCTTGTTCTGGTACTCCGACTTCATCCGCCGGCTCACGAAGGTGCGGAGCTTGGTGTGGGTCTCCGAATCGACGAGAAGCACGTCCCCCTTCACGGCGAGGTCGCGCTCGGCGGGGTCGAGCACCTGCAGCACGTAGACCTCGCTCTTGCGATACCGGCGCAGCACCTCCTCCACCTCATCCAGGCCGTAGAGGAAGTCGCTGATAAGGATGATGAGCGAGCGGCCCTTGATGCGGTCCTTGTACTCGTCCATGGCGTGCTTGAACGCGGACTCGCCGGTCACCTTCATGTTGTCCATCACTTCGAACATCTGCATGAGCTGGCTCGTCCCCTTCTTGGCGCGCAAGCGCTCGACCTTCTCGCTGAAGGTCGCGAAGGTGAACTTCTCGTTCCGGCGCAGCGCCATGTAGGCGAAGCCGAGCCCGAGCATGGAAGCGTATTCGAACTTGCTCGTGCCGCGGCCGTAATCCATGCTTCCCGAGCTGTCGACGAGGATGTGCACGGTCATGTTGCGTTCCTCCTCGAACCTGCGCACGAAGAACTTGTCGGTGCGAGCGAAGATGTTCCAGTCGATGTGCCGGAAGTCATCGCCGGGCACGTAGGCCTTGTAGTCCTGGAAGACGATGCCCTCACCGAAGGTGATGCCCTCGTGCTCGCCCTGCATGTCCGCGTGGATCTTCTTCTTCAGGATGAGCTGGAGCCGGTCCAGGGTCCGCAGGAAGTCGAGGTTGATCGCCATTTTTTATCGTTCCGGCCACCGTCGCACTGACGCTCCCTCCGGTCGCGCCCTAATCGGCGCCTCGCGAAAATGGGGGCTCTGCACCCCATGCTCGACGCCGCGCTTATCTCAAGACTGTGGCTCTTGGGGTAAAGGTTGCCCTACTTCAGCAGCTCCTTGATGACGTCGTCCGTGCTCTTGCCTTCGCGCTCCGCCTTGAAGCTGAGCACGATGCGGTGGCGCAGCACCGGGTAGGCCATCTCCTCGATGTCCTTCAAGGAGACGTACTTGCGCCCGTCGATGAGGGCGCGCGCCTTCGCGGCGAGGATGATGCCGAGGCTGGCACGAGGGGAGGCACCGTACTCGATGAGCTCCGGCACCTGACGCGTCTTCGTCACTATCTCGACGGCGCGCTTCTTGATATCGTTCGCGATCGGCACCTGGCGCGTCAGCTTCTGGAGCAGCTTGAGCGAATCGCCCGAAAGCAGGGTCTTGAGGGTGCCCGGGTCCTGGCCACGCGTGTAGCGCTCCACGATCTCGAGCTCCTCGTCCATCGAGGGATAGTCGATCAGGATCTTGAGCAGGAACCTGTCGGTCTGCGCCTCGGGCAGTGGATAGGTGCCTTCCTGGTCGATGGGGTTCTGCGTCGCGAGGACGAAGATGGGTAGGTCGAGGGGGAAGGTCTGGTTCCCCACCGTCACCTGCTTCTCCTGCATGCTCTCCAACAGGGCCGCCTGTGTCTTGGGCGTGGCGCGGTTAATCTCGTCCATCAGGATGATGTTGGCGAAGATGGGTCCCTTCTGGAACTTGAAGATCTTCTTGCCGTCCTTCTCCTCGATGACGTAGGTGCCGATGATGTCCGAGGGCATCAGGTCGGGCGTGCCCTGGATGCGGGCGAACTTGAGTCCGAGCGTCTCGGCCATCGCCTTGATCATGCTCGTCTTGCCCAGTCCGGGAAAGCTCTCGAGCAGTGCGTTCGCATCGCAGAGGATGGCGACGAGCATCTGCTGCACCACCTCGTCCTGCCCGATGATCTTCTTGCCGATCTCGCTCGTCACGTTCGTGAACGTCGCCTTGAGCTTCTCGATATTCTTCACAGCGTCCGTCATGTCCGATTCACCTCAGTAGCGGTAGTTGATATGGTTGCTCGCTATCTCTTCACCTGCTGGCTATACTCTGCCGCAGTCTTCCTGTCGTTGATGTCCTCGAGCCCGGCGGTGTAGGCCTCGCTCGCCTGCGCGCTGACCTCGACAGGATAGTTGTCCAGCTGGTTCTGGCTCGGGTCGGCGTCGCTCACCTGATTGAAATCTATGCGGTTGAGATTCTGCCGTATCGTCACGTCGAGCTGCTCGCTCCCGAGGCGCGCGATGCGGGGATCGCCGTACAATCCCTCGTCCAGATTCGTGAGATTGGCGCTCTGGACGCCGGAGCCCGTCCCGAACAGGCCGCCGAGGCCGTCCTCGAGGCTGCCCGTCAGCCCGGCCAGGGGATTCTCGAATTTTTGGATGTTC
>CAZSAS010000022.1:0-8760 GCA_964604855.1 uncultured Methanosarcinales archaeon | reverse complement strand
ATTTAAGAGATTTAATCAAAATTAAAGCAAAAATTGAGAGAACTGTTAATGAATAAAAGGTGATTCCGACAAGTGCAATTATAACAGCCATGGCAGAAAGAAGAATTGCAATAATTGAAGCAGAAATAGAAATCATGAAGATGGCAATAGTGGTAAGATAATCTCTATTTGTGTAATCTAAATTTATTTGATGCCTTTTTTCGGTATTTGTCCGCTTCATTTTTCCAGCTCTATTGTGATTTCCCCCTTCTTGTCGTCGATCGAGACGACCTCGCTCCCGTACTTCTCCTTCACGGCCTTCCAGCCGGCTTCCTTGTGGAGCTGCCGGATGTCGGTGAGGAGCGCGTCGACGTGCTGGTAGTGGTTGTAGATCGCTTCGCCCTTCGCCTGGTTCTCCTCTGCGCTCTTCACGTAGCCGGCGAGCTGGGCTTCCTGCTGCTGCACCACATCCAGGGCCTTGTCCTTCTTCGTCTTCCGGATGGCGACCTCGACATCCTCCTCGAAAGAAGGGACGACGGTGGCGATCGCTGCCGAGAAGGACGTGAATCCTGATGATGAACCGGATTTCGGGGTTTTTGTTTTGAGGGAGAAGGGGAAAACCTCATCACCGGTTCCGAAAGCCGCGATTTTCTCGTCGAGCAGCCCTCTCACAGCCTTCGCCGCCTGCTCGGCCTCGGCCTTCTTCGGCTTCGCGTCCTTGTCGAGCGCCGCGCGGACGCACACCTCCTCCGCGTACGTCCCGCCGAGACCAAGGTCTGAAGCGAGCGCCTTCACGAGCGAATCCTTCTTCGTCGCGAGCAGCCTGTCCGCGAGCTCCTCGACGTGTGCGTCCTTCGTGTCAAAAAACTCCGGCGGTGCCGCGTATATCGCCCCGCCTCTCAGCAGCCGTTGCCCGTGCCGTTGCGGCGTGAGGAGCCCGATGATCTTGCCCGCGTCATTGAGCAGCAAGGCGTTGCCCGGCGGCAGGAGCTCGAGCAGGAACGTGAACCTGCCGTTCTTGTTCTCAAGGCCGAGCGCGAGGATGCGGTCGAAGCCGCGCTGCGACACCGAGACGATCCGTGCGTTGCCGACGTGCTTGCGGAGGAAGACGGCGAACGGCCCGGGCACTTGCGGATAGCCCGGTTTCTCGGCCGCGAGGTACGCGAGTCCGGGGAAGACGACGCGCAGCAGCAGCTTTCCCGCGCCTGTCTTGTTGCACTGTAGCAGGAGGTCGCGCTTGCGCTCGTCAGCCCCTTGGTAGGCCTTGTCCAGCCGTGCCCCGACCAGCACCTGCAGCTCCTGCACAAGATAATGCAGGTCGAGCGAGGAAAGGGAGTCGTTCATAGCAGGCCGAAAGCGTATAAAGCTTTAAAAGTTCTCCCCAATCCTGCCGCCTGATGAAAGTAGTCGTCGGTTCGAAGAACCCGGTCAAGCTGGCAGGCGTGGAAGAGGCCTTCAGCAAGTATTACGAGGACATCGAGGTCGAGGGCGTGACAGTTCCGGACGCTCCGGACATGCCGTTCGGCGACGAGACGGTGAAAGGCGCGAGACTACGCGCGAAATACCTGTAGGAACGCTTCGTGGCAGACTTCTTCGTTGGCGTGGAAGGAGGCGTCGCCCAGCACGGCGGGCATTGGCTCTGTTTCGGCGTCACGGTGGTACTGGACCAGGAAGGTCGGGAAGGGCTCGGCTTGAGCCCTCATTTTCCCCTCCCGCCATCGGTCGCTGCGCAGCTCAACGGAGGCAAGGAGCTCGGCGACGTGATGGACGAGCTGACCGGTGGGACGAACACGAAACAGAAAGGCGGCGCGTGCGGCTTCTTCACGAAGAGCGTCTACCTGCGCAAGGACCAGTTCGTCAGCAGCACGGTGATGGCGCTCGTACCTTTCCAGCACGAACAACTCTTTTTCTAGAGTTCAGAACCGGGCAATGAGTTCGGGAATCTCAGCAAGGTCCGTGATCTCCCTGTCCGTCGCGGAGAGGTCCTGCGTCGCGTTCACGTCCGTGCGGTAGCCGAGGCAGCGCATTCCTGCAGCCTTCGCCGAGATGACGCCGTGCATCGCGTCCTCCACGACGAGGCATTCCCCCGGCGGGACGCCGAGCTTCTCCGCGGCCTTGAGGTAGATGTCTGGCGCTGGTTTAGTCTTGCCGCCGACGTCGTCCGCGCCGACGATCGCGTCGAAGAGTGGCTGGACACCCTTCCCGGCCAGGCCTGCAGTCCACCATGTCTCGTGCCCGCTCGTCCCGAGCGCGACCTTGATGCCCGCAGCCTTGAGCGCGCCGAGGCACTCCTTCGCGTGCGGGGAAAGGGAGGTCTTGGCATAGACAGCGAGAGCGATCGCGTCGCAGCGTTCCGTGAAGGTGTCAAGCGGCATCGCGAGCCCGTACCGGTCGACGAGGTAGCGGTAGACGCCGGAGAGACCGATGCCGGTCGTGCGTTCCTTGTCTACGGAAGTCCAGGGCACGAGCTGGGAGAAGAAGACGTCGAGCTCAGGCCCCCAGTGGCGTTCGCTGTCGAGGAGGACGCCGTCCATGTCGAAGATGACCGCTTTGATCGCCATGGGGCTGAGCGTTTCTGCCACTGTTAAAAAGCTTCTGGAAGGCGGATTCGAGGCGGTTCACGCGCCGTCGTACCGTATCTCGTCCTCGCTGACGCGGCGCACGGGCTTCTCGCGCGTCTGCTCCTCCATGGCCTGCGCGACGAGGCCAGGCGTGCGGCCGATGATGAAGAAGCCCTTGCCGACGCCGGGCGGGAAGCCCATCTCGAGGAGCAGGGCGGCGATGCAGCCGTCCACGTTCAGCACGAGCCGTTTGCCCTTGGCCTTCTCAATCTCCGCCTCCATCGCGAGGGCGTAGTCAAAAAGGGAAGAATGATAGCCGAGCCGCGTGCAGAGGTCCGCCAGGATCCTCGTCCGCGGGTCGTGCTCCTTGTAGACCTTGTGGCCGTAGCCGAACAGCAGTTTCTTGTTGTCGAAGCTGTCCTTGACGAACGCCGCTGCGCTCATCCCGTTCTCCTTCGCCTCCTTGAACATGAGCATGGCGCGCATGATGGCGCCGCCGTGGTAATCGCCGAGCGCGAGCACGCCCCCCGCCACGGCAGCGTTCATCGGGTTCCCGGTGCTGGCGACGAACCGTGTGGCCATGCTCGAGGCGGTCCCCATGCCGTGGTCGATCACGGTCGTCAGCATGGCGTCGAAGAGTTTCTCCTCCGTCTTGTTCGGCTCCTTGCCGGAGAGGAGGAAGAACACGGTCTTGCTGAAGCTCCAGGCGCCGACCATGTCGTTGTGCTTCCTGCCGTGGATGATGAGATCGTCATCCTGCATCTTCGAAACCGCCGTCTTGAACTCCATGAGCGCCACCTCGCTTCCTCTTTCCTGTTCTCCTACTTCCTCGTCCCTGCTGCCTCTTTCCTGCTCCGCGCCTTCCGATCCGTCTTCTGCCCGCCCTCCCCAAGGGCCTGCTTGACGAGCAGCGGGATGTCGTGATGGTAATCCGCGACGAGAACGCCCGCTTCCCGCAACGCCTTCTTCTTCTCCTGTGCCGTGCCGAAGCCTTCCTCGACGATCGCGCCTGCGTGCCCGAGCGCCAGCCCGGCACCCATACTCTCGGCGAACCGACCGCTGATGAACGCGACGACCGGTTTGGTCACCCGCCCGGCCTTGATCATCTCTGCCGCGATTTCCTCGTACGCACCGCCGATCTCACCGAACAGCACGACCGCGTCGGTCTCGTCGTCTTTCTCGAACAGCAGGAGGAGGTCTGCGAAAGTTGTGCCCGCGACGACGTCGCCGCCGACGCCGATGACGGTGCTCTGGCCCAGGCCCGCTTTGGTGAGGAGGCGTGAGGTTTCAGCGCACATCCCGCCGCTCTTGCTGATCACGCCGATCCTGCCCGGGCGGTACATGTCTTTCTCCTTAGCGCTGCCGATGACGCCGAGCTTGCCCCTACCGGGGCTGATGATGCCGACGCTGCTCGGACCGACGATACGGCAGCCCTTCCTGTCGGCGTGCGCGACGAGTTTCGCCGCGTCCTTGATCGGCACGTTCTCGGTGATGATGATGACGAGCGCGAGGCCTGCGTCGATAGCCTCGTAAGCGGCATCGAGGACGAGCAACGGAGGGACGACGATGACGCTGGTGTTCAGCCGAGCATCGTATGCCTTGGCTTCCGCGACGCTGTCGAAGACCGGCAGACCTTCGACCTCCTGGCCGCCTTTGCCGGGCGTCACGCCGCAGCTCACGATCGTGCTTTCGGCGAGCATCTCCCTTGTCGCTTTCTGGCCCATCTTCCCCGTCGCGCCCTGCACGACGACCCTGGTGTTGCTGCCGACGAGGATGCTCATGCTTTCACCCCGATGGATTTCGGCGTGCCGTCTCGTCCATACGCCTTCTGGACCATCACCTTGGCCGCCTCGCTCATCGGAATCTCTTCGCCGTAGAGCGTCAGGTCGAGCTTGTGCTTCGCCGCGAATTCCTTGAGCATGACGAACGCTTCCTTGTCGCGCGGTCCGGAACGACGAACGACAATCGGGTATTTCGGGAGCTTTTTCAAGTCAAGCACGCCCTCTGCGAAGCCGCTCAGGGTCTCGTAGATGTCGGTGAAATTGGCGCGGCCACCCACGACGAGGCAGCCCTTCAGTCCAGGTTTGCCCAGGGTGACCGTCGTCAGCTTCCGCACCTTCTCTTTTGGGGGGTCGCCGCTGTACTCGACGTAATTGGCCGGCTTGCCCCCGGCTTCGAGGATGGCGTCCATGACGGTGAGCGATCCGCCGCCGCCCGAGGCGAGCACCGCGATGTCCCCGTCGAGCTCGACGAAGGTCTTCCCGGCGACCCCACGATGGTCGTGATAGTCGATCTTCCGCGCCTCGAGCGCGCGTTCGGTGAGGACGCTGGTGTCCTCGATCTCGGTGACGTCCTTGAAGGCCTCCTGCCGCGCCACGCCAGAATCGTCAACCGTGACCTTCGCGTCGCCCGCGTAGAGCAGGCCGTCCGTGGTGAGTATGACCGGGTTGATCTCGAGGATGCGACAATCATAGTGGAGGAAGCACCAGTAGGCCTTCTGCACGAAAGCGGCCATGCCCGTCATCATGCGGCCCGTGAAGCCTGCTTGCTTGGCGAGGGCGCGTGCCTGGTAGTCGTGGAGGGTGTCGAGGACGCTAAGGGCAAGGCGAGCGGGCCGTTCGCCACGCTTGACGTCCTGCTCGACGTCGATGCCGCCCTTCCCGAGGAGGAGCAGAGGCCCTTTGCTGCGGGTGTCCCAGAGGATGCTGAGATAGTACTCGGCCTTCACGTCGAGCTTCTTCTCGATGAGGAGGGTGTCGATGGGCGTGCCGTTCCACCGCTTGCCGTACAGGCCGTCGATCGCCTTGAGGCTCTCGCCGAAATCGTCGGCTTCGAGGATGAGACCGTTCTTCTTCCGTCTCCCGATCACGACCTGCGCCTTGATCACGACCTCCTTGTGCTCGAAGAAGAAGTCGCGGTAGCGCTCCTTGTGGAAGCTGAGGTTGATGTAGCTCTTGTTGTCGGTGACGATGCCGGGCGGCACCTTGATGCCGGCCGCCTTCAGGAGTTCCTTCCCGCGGTATTCGAGGAGTTTCATGCTTTCACCTTGGTCGAACTTTCTTGTTCTCTGCATCATCGCCGCCTTGGCGCGGCACGCGGAGCAGAGCGCCGCGGCGATGATGCCTCATGACGTCATAGTACCGTCACGCTCTTCGCCAGGTTCCGCGGCTTGTCGATCGGGAGCTTGCGATGCTTGGCGATATGGTACGCGAGGAGCTGCCCGACCGTCGCTGAGAGGATGGCGAACTCCGCCTCGCTCCGCGCAGGTACCCGAATCTCATCGTCCTTCGTCGTGCCTATCGTCACGACGCGGGCGCCGCGCGCACGCACTTCCTGCGTGCTGCTCCGCATCTTGGGGTCGTCATCGTGCACGAGGGAGATGACGGGCGTGCCCTGCTCGATGAGCGCGATGGTGCCGTGCTTGAGCTCGCCGCCCATCATGCCTTCTGCGTGGACGTAGCTGACCTCCTTTATCTTGAGCGCGATCTCCCTCGCCACGGGATAGCCGAGCTTCCTGCCCAGCACGTACAGGTCGTCCTTGTCATAGAGCTCCTCAGCGAGCTCCGTCAGCTCGGGCTCGAAGGCGAGCACGCCGCTCAGCTTCTTCGGGAGCTCGTCCAGCCCGTCCTGGTAGCCGAAGGCCTCGGCGAGGGCGAGCATGACGGCGCATTGGTTGGTGAAGGCCTTGGTGCTCGCGACCGCGACCTCCTGGCCGGCGAGTATCTGCAGGCTGAGCTCGGACATGCGCTCGAGGGTGCTGTACGGGACGTTGACGATGCTCGCCACGTTCGCGCCCTTCGCCGCGCTGTACTTGAGGGCCTCGATGACGTCCATGGTCTCGCCACTCTGGCTGACAGCGATGACGAGCGTGTCCGGATTGACCGTGATGAAGTTCTCGAACTCCGAAGCGATGATCGCCTGGGCCTCCACGCCGCACTGGTGGAGGAAGCCGGCGCCGAGCAGGCTGGCATGGTAGGCCGTGCCGGCCGCGGTGAACACGGTCTTCTTCGCCGCCTTGATCATCGCGACGAGCTTGGCGAAGCCATCCTGCTGCTCGGCCCTGAGGCTGTCGATGAGCCGCCGGCAGACGGTCGGCGCTTCGTGGATCTCCTTCAGCATGAAGTGCTCGTAGTTCTGCTTGTCCTCGGCGACGTTCTCCCATTCGAAGGCCTTCACCTCCTTCTCGACGTCCTTGCCGTCCTTGAAGAAGCGATAGCCGCCCGGCGTGATGATGGCGTATTCGTCGTTGTCGAAGAAGAGCGCCTTGTCCGTGGCGTCGCTGAAGGCGTAGATGTCGCTCCCGACGATGATGCGTCCGGGGCAGATGCCGAGTGCGAGGGGGCTGTCCCGTTTCGCTGCGTACAGGTGCTCGTCGCCGTCGACCATGATGAGGGTGGCGAAGGTGCCATGGATGGCCGTGATCAGCGCCGGGAGGATCTCCTCCATCTTCTTCCCCTCACGCAATCCTTGATCGACGTAGTGGGCGATGACTTCGCTGTCAGTCTCCGACAAAAATTTCGCATTCTTGTCCTGGAGCTGTTTTTTGAGTTCCTTCCAGTTCTCGATGATGCCGTTGTGCACGATGGTGACCCTGCCTGCGCGGTGCGGGTGCGCGTTCTCTTTCGTGACGCCGCCGTGCGTGGCCCAGCGGGTGTGGCTAATCGCGAGCTTCGTCGCGTGCTTGTCGTCGGCGACGACGATACGGCCGACCTCCTTCGTGAGCCCGTCGCCGTTCCAGTAGCCCCAGCTGTCGTAGCCGCGGTACTCGAGCCGCTTGAGCCTCGTGAGGAGCTCCTTGCTCGTGAAGGCGTCCTTGCTGATGATGCCGATGATGCCGCACATGATGCCGTTCCTGTTCCTCTAGCCCTGCTCGTCCTTCTTCACGACCTCTCCCGGCAGGGTCGTGCCGTGGGGCCAGAGCTTTCGCCCCGGATAGATGCTCGTGCTCACCGCTGTCCTGACATGGTCGCCGAGGAAGGCACCGAGCTTCTTCCGCCCGGTCGGCACCTTCTCGCCGCATACCAGGCTCTCGTGTTCCTGCGCATCGTGCCGGTAGTCGGCCGTGACGGTGAAGGCGCCGATGTTGACATCCTCGCCCAGCACGCTGTGGCCGAGATAGGCGTGGTGCTTGCTCGTGCACTTACGCATGATGATGCAGTCGACCGCTTCGGTCTTGCCGATGCGGCAGCCGTCCGCGATGCTCGTGTCCGGCCGGATGTGCGCCATGGGCCCGATCTCGCAGTCGGCGCCGATGCTGACGGGGCCTTCGATGTAGGTGCCTGCCTTGATTTTCGTGTTCGGACCGATGACGACTGTGCCGATGATGGTGACGCCCGTGTCGATCGTGGCGCTCGGGTCGATGTCTTTCTTGATTCTCGCGAGGAGCGCCAGGTTCGCGTCGAGGGGCTCCCAGGGGTAGTTGATCCTGAGGCCGTCGATCTCTGTCGTCCGCGCGCTCGTGAGCATGCCCTGCACGATCCCCGTCTCGTCGCTGCCGCCTGCGACAGTGACGAGGCCAGTCTCAGGGAGGGTGGAGAGGGGAAGGAGATCTCCCGGAAGGACGAGGTCTGCCGCTGCAAGTGTGGTCTTCGCCTTCTCCTGTCCGTCTTCCTGGATGACCGGAATGCCTTCCTGTTCGAGCAGACCGGTGAGTGGGCTGTGCGTCTCGCGCACGAGCACCGTGACGTCAAACCCTGAGAGGGCCGCGAGCTGGTGCCTGATGAGCTCGACATTCGCGAGCGGCAACATGCCGTAGTGACGCGTCGCGGTGAGGGGCTGCCCGCGCTTGCAGTCGCTCAGGCAGGTGATGAGCGCTTTTGGCCGGCCCGGACGCGTCTGGCTCATAGCCCTTCCTCCCGGAACGCGTCGACGATGGCCTTGATGAGGGGTTCCACTTTCCCCTTGTCCTTCGCTTCGACCATGACGCGGACCTTCTGTTCGGTGCCGCTATATCGTACCAGTACTCTTCCTTCGCTCCCCAAGGTCATCTCTGCTCGCTTCATCGCAGTCTGGACTTTTGTGAGTTCAGGAATGGGGATTTTCTGCTTGACCATGATGCTTTCCGTCCTCTGCGGCCAGCTCGTCATGCACTGTGCGAGCTCGCTGAGCGGCGCGCCCCGCTCTTTCATGACTTTCATGATGTGGAGCGCTGCGATGGTGCCGTCGCCGGTCGTGCCGTAGTCGAGCAGGATGAGATGCCCGCTCTGCTCGCCGCCGAGCG
>CAZSAS010000021.1:7269-9018 GCA_964604855.1 uncultured Methanosarcinales archaeon | reverse complement strand
ACGCATCCTGCGCTGCACCCAGATCATGGGCCGCTCGGAGCAGGAGACGCTCTCCGCCTCCCAGATCCTCTACCCGTGCATGCAGGCAGCGGACATCTTCCACTTCGACGTCGATGTCTGCCAGCTCGGCATGGACCAGCGGAAGGTGAACGTGCTCGCCAGGGAACTTGCGCCCAAGCTCAGCAAGAAGAAGCCCGTCGTCGTCAGCCATCACATGCTCATGGGTCTCCAGGAGCCGCTCAAGGACGTCACGGACCCCGTCGAGCGCGCCATGGCGATGAAGATGTCGAAATCAAAGCCGGACACGGCCATCTTCGTCACTGACACCGAGCAGGAGGTCGTGAAGAAGCTGAACAAGGCCTACTGCCCCGAGGGCGTCGCCGAGGAGAATCCTGTCCTGGAATATTGCAAGTACATAATTTTCTCCCTAAGAAAGGAATTTGTTATAGAAAGACCCGAAAAGTTCGGCGGGAACGTCACCTTCAATGACTATGACTCCTTGGAGAAAGCCTTCGTCAAGAAGGAGGTCCATCCGGCAGACCTCAAGGCCGCGACCGCCAAATACATCAACGAGATCCTACAGCCCATCCGCGACCATTTCTCGAAGGACCCGAAAGCGAAGAAGCTCAAGGAGCGGGTCGACGCGTTCAACGTGACGCGCTGATTTAAAAGTCAAGGGAATTTTTATAAACCCCCTTCTCTAAGAAGCTCGCAGTGAGGCTCCGAAGCCCGCAGGAGGGATACACATGAAGATTTCTATCTTGGTAGTGTCAGTGCTGCTCATCGCGGTGATGGGCATGGTCGCCATCGCAGCGGACAGCAACGGCCTGAGCGCACCGCCGAACCCGGGCACGATGCCGCCGACCGCGCAGTGCGCCGCCACCGGCCAGCAATGCGGTGCGGCTGCTGCCGGGAGCGCAGCCAACAGCTGCTGCCCGGGATTGACGTGCAAGGAGGACGTCTGCGTCCAGGAGCGCGGCTTCTTCGCACGCGTCCTGAACTTCTTCGGCATCGGCTCGGCGCCGAACCCGCCAGAGCCGGGCGAGGACCAGGGCGTGCAGAACATGGAGCCCTCGACGAACGGCCAGGACCAAGGAGCGAGCGGCGGCGCTAACGGCGAGGACCAGGGAACAGGCGCTAACGGCGAGGACCAGGGCACCCAGCCCGGAACTGGCGGTCAGGACATGGGCGGCGAAACGGGCGGCCAGGCAGCCCCTGTCGGGCCGCCGACGAGCCAGCCGCCGGGCGCTTGCTGCAGGGTCACGATCTGCGCGCGCAGCGGCCGCGAGTTCATCTGCCCGCCGGGCGAGGACTGCGCCAAGTACGAGGACTGCCACGTCGTGACGTGCGGCGTCCCGGCCGACGTGACGGTCCAGGGCTGCACCTACAACGGTCAGGCCTACCGCGCAGGCACGTCCTTCCCCGACAGCGACGGCTGCAACACCTGCTCGTGCCAGGAGAACGGCCGCGTCGTCTGCACCGAGAAGGCCTGCCGGCAGTGCACGGCCGACGTCCAGACCTGCTACCCGCCGGCGACGGCAGGAGAGGACGCAGCGCCTGTCCGGTGCGAGGGCCGTTACGACGACTGCGTCGCCAAATACGGGAAGTGCGACTGCGGCGTCACCGTGACGGCGCAGACGACAGTCACCACCCAGGAGACGGTCACGACCCAGGCGACGACGAAGACCTGCGCCTACAATGGTGCGGAGTACAGGGAGGGAGACTCCTTCTCCGCGGACGACGGGTGCA
>CAZSAS010000021.1:0-7259 GCA_964604855.1 uncultured Methanosarcinales archaeon | reverse complement strand
GACGGCCGCGTCACCTGCACGGAGAAGGCCTGCGCCACGGGTGGCTCGGGGCTGACGGCACGATGAGAAACCTTTTCAATACTTTTCCCTTCCCCTGACGCATGAAGAGGGTGGCGCTCGTGCTGGTCCTGCTGCTGGCATCGTGCGCGCAGCATGGGACGCAGGGCATGACTGGACAACCACATATCGCGCAGGAGCCGCCCGGAGGTGCCCCGATGGAGTTCACCAAGGAGCGCGTCGAGCTGAGGACAGAGGACAACATCTCGCTCGTCGGCAACTACTACCCCGCGGGCGGAAACGGCATCCTCCTCCTCCACCAGCTCGATCTCGACCGGAACAGCTGGGACAGGTTTGCGAAGCTCCTCCAGCAACGGAACCTCAGCGTCCTCGCCCTCGACTTCCGGGGGCACGGCGAGAGCCAGGGGAAGTGGCAGTCGTTCTCCGAGAAGGATTTCCGGGCGATGCTCCTCGACGCGAAGGCCGGCGCTGCGTTCCTCCACGCGAAGGGGAAGAACGTCAGCGCCATCCTCGGCGCCTCAATCGGCGCGAACACCGCCTTCCGGTACAGCGCGGAGCACCGGGTGCCGGCCGTGCTCCTCAGCCCAGGGCTCGACTACCGGGGCATCGACATCAACACGGTCACGAGCACCGCACCCACGCTGATTCTCGTGGGGGTGCGGGACGCGTACAGCCACACCTCGAGCGTCGAGTTGGACGCGAACAACCTGCACGGGAGCCACGAGCTCGTCGTGCTCGACACGGACAAGCACGGCACCTTCCTGCTCGACGAGCCGGGCATGCGGGACAGGATCTTCGCCTTCCTCGATGCGCAGGGCTGAACAGGGAGCGGCTGCGCCGCATATGCACAGAATACCCTTCTCCGAGTAACATCACATTTATAAGTAGGAAGGGTCCCTCCTCGACGACATGTTCGAGAACACCGCGCTCAAGCTCCTTCTCGAAGCGGCGAAGCGGCCGTACGGCACTTCCACCGTACAGCTCGCCGAGGAGGTGGATGTGAGCCAGCAGAGCGTGAGCCGCGTCCTCCAAGAGCTTGAGCGGGAAGGCCACATCAAGCGGCTCCAGCTCACCACCGGCCTCAGCCTCGAGCTCACCGGCAAAGGACGCCTGGCACACCTCACTCACCAAGGGAAGATCGCGAAAGCGGTCGACCAGCAGCAGGACCGCAAGCTCCACGGCGTGCTCGAACGCGGCCTCGGCGAAGGGAAGTACTACGTCAGCCTCAGCCATTACAAGGACCACATCCGCAAGCTGCTCGGGGCCGAGCCGTATCCGGGCACGCTCAACCTCCATGTCAAGCCTGAAGAGCGCGCGCTCTTCCTCGCAGGCATCGATCCGGTAGAGATTCCCGGCTATCAGACCAAGGAACGCACCTACGGCGCGGTCAGGTACTATCCTGTCAAGGTGGGCGACCGCCATTGCGGACTCCTCCTGCCGACCAGGACGACGTACGGTCCGGACAAGGTGGAGCTCGTCGACACGGTCGAGCTCCGCATAGCCCTCTGCAGCACCGACGGCGACGAGGTGGTCGTCGAGCAGGTGAACCCGTGAAACGCACGGTCGTCGGGGCCCTGATGGTCTGCCTCGCCGCGACCCTGTGGGGCCTGGACGGCGTCGTCCTGACGCCGCGCCTCTTCGGCCTCGCCGTTCCGTTCGTCGTCTTCCTCATCCACGCCGTCCCCTTCGTGCTGATGCAACCCTTCCTCTTCTCGGCCTACCGGCAGCTCGCACGCCTCGACGCGAAGGGGTGGCTCGCGCTTCTCCTCGTGGCCGTGACCGGCGGCCTGCTGGGCACGCTCGCCATCGTCATAGCAGTGTTCCTCGTCCACTTCACCGAGCTGAGCGTCGTCGTCCTCCTCCAGAAGCTCCAACCGGTCTTCGCGATCGCGCTTGCCGCGCTCCTCCTCAAGGAGCGGCTCACCGCGCGGTTCCTCGGCTGGGCGGCTGTCGCGCTCGGGGGCGCGTACCTCCTCACCTTCGGCCTCGCCGCGCCTGACGTCGTCACCGGCGCCGTCCGGGAGGCGGCCCTCTGGGCAGTCGTCGCGGCCGCCGCGTTCGGCGCCGCCACGGTCTTCGGCAAGCGGCTCCTCGGCAGCCTCGACTTCAAGACCGCCACGTTCGGCAGGTTCGGCATGACCGCGCTGCTCGCCGCGGCGTACATGGTCATGGCCGGCGTGCCGTTCGCGTTTCCGTCCGTGACGGCCACGAAGTGGCTCATCATCGGGATCATCGCGCTCACCACGGGGAGCACGGCCATCTTCATCTACTACTGGGGCCTGACACGCATCAAGGCGTCCGTGTCGACCATCTGCGAGCTCTGCCTCCCGGTCAGCGCCGTCGTCTTCGACTTCCTCATCAACGGGACCGTGCTCGGCTTCTGGCAATGGGTCGGCGCCGCCGTGCTCGTCGGCGCGATCATCCGGGTGAGTGCGCTCCAGAACGCGCAGTCTCCAGCGTGACGCGTCGATTGGCGGTGAGAGAACTACGAGGCGTTTCGGCGCGCTCGAATGGTGGCCAGGATGGCATCGACTTGTGGAGCGAGTTCCCGGCCGGCGTCTATCAGGTGATGTAGGCCGCGGACCGGCTCGAACGTGCGCTTCAGTTCCTTATGGTTCTTGAAACCGCCGGGCTGACTGCCTGAGGCGAACCGTTCGCTTATCCGCTCCTTCACGAGATGCTCCGGGCACGTCACCAAGACGACCTCGACGGGGACTGAGAACTCCTGGGCGACACGTCTTGCGGCTTCGCGTTGCGTGTCAGACCGGAAGACGCCGTCAAGAACAACATTCTTGCCGCCAGAGAGCTGTTTCCTCGCCCGTTCGTTCATGGCCTGATAGCCCTTGAAGATCTCCTCGGCAGTGAAATCACGGTCTTGGCCATGGTTCGAGGGCGTTCCGAAAAGCTCGATGATCATCCGTTCAGAGGTGAAGCGCTCGCAGCGGAGCCGGTCGGCGAACAGCGACGCCGTCGTTGTCTTCCCCACACCAGGCGGGCCGCAGATGATGACGAGCATGACGCCCCCGCGAGGAATCGAACCCCGATCTGCGGGAATCCCCTGCCCGAAGGCATCCGGAACCCGCCATTCTATCCGTTAGACTACAGGGGCTTAAGCTTGCAACATGCCCCTGCGGAGAATCGAACTCCGATCTGGCGGACCGCAACCGCCTATTCTATCCATTAGACTACAGGGGCGTGCCGTCGGGGGGGCCTGAGGACGTTTTTAAAGCTTGCTAAAGGCGGGGCGCGGGAAGCGAAGCCTAGATCGCTTGCGTCAGGAGCCAGAGCACGAGCGTGGTCGCGAGGACGTGCGGCGCGAACCAGCGGAGACTGACGAGGAGGCGTTCGTGCCAGGCAGCCTTCTTCGCCCGCAGCGTCGCGGAGAACAGGGCACCTGCAGCGACCGTGCCGAGGAGGAGCGCAGCCGCGGCCCAGAGCGCCAGGCGGGGCGTAAGCGTGCCGGCGAGGAAGAGTAAGGGAGCGAGGAGCCAGCGGGCGAGTTCCAGGACGGGGAGCCGGTACAGGCCGAGCAACAAGAGGAGGACGAGGGCGAGCTGGAGCCAGAGCGGCGCGTACGCGTACGCGCCGAGCGCCAAGGAGCCAGTGAGCGCGCAGGCGAGGACGAACGGTGCCGTTGCCGCGACCGCGCTACGCTCATCCGGATGGACGATGAGCGTGGCTGCCGAGAAGGCGAGGAGGCCGGCCAGGGGCAGGAAGAGGGGGGCGAGCATCTGCGCCACCTATTGGAGGGCCAGCACCTGCCCTTCCGTGAGGAGCTGACCGCACGTCACGGTCGCCGCTCCGTCCTTGAAGGTGAGGTTGAGGTCCCCGTTGCCCACGCCCACCTTATAGCCGCCCGTACCTGACTGGTTGCCGAGGACGACGATGTTGCCGTCCTGATCGCGGAGGATAATGCAGAAATCGTCATGCACGCCGAAGGTGCCCTTGAGCCCGCCATAGTCGGCGTAGACCAGGTTCTTCAGGCTCACCTCATTGATGGCGGTGCCGTTCGCGATGCTGCCGGCCTCGTCCCCGGCAAGCTTGTTCGCGATGATCTGGCTCTCGACCTGGAGCGTGCTGCTCTCGTCCGTGACCGTGCCATGGGTGAAGAAATAGAACACGCCGATGGCGAGCAGGAAAACGATGACCGCCACCACGAGATCCATGCTCCAGACTTGGCCCGTCCGCATGCTGCCCTTCGCGTCCGGGGACCTTATATACTTTTCCTTTCGCCCTCAGACAGCAAGAGAGGCGCGGGACAGGAGATGACCGAAAGCTTTAAAAAAGAATCGTGGTTCTCCTATATAAAGATAGCGTATCGCGGGCAGGGGGGTATATAAAGTCCGCGGTTCTGAAGAGGGGAAAACATGGCATTCGTCAAGAAGTGCCCGGAATGCGGGTCCATCAATCTGCTCTTGAACAAGGAGAAGGGCGAGGTGATCTGCCGAGACTGCGGCCTCGTTGTCGAGGAGCGCATGGTCGATTTCGACCAGGAATGGCGCGAGTTCGACTCGGACAGCGCAGCCCAGAAGCGGCGTACCGGCGCGCCGATGAGCTACACCCACTTCGACCAAGGGCTGGGCACGGACGTCGGCAGGAAAGGCGACCTCTACTCCCTCGATGCGAAGAGCAAGAACAAGTTCTTCCGGCTGCGCAAGTGGCAGCAGCGCATCAGCACCGCGATCGAACGCAACCTCAAGCTCGCGCTGAGCGAGCTGAAGCGCGTCTCGTCCTTCCTCAAGCTCCCTAGGAGCGTGGAGGAGGAAGCCTCGAGAATCTACACCCTCGCCGTGCAGAAAGGGCTGGTGCGCGGGCGCTCCATGGAATCCGTGGTGGCGGGCGCCCTCTACGCAGCCTGCCGCAGGCATGACGTGCCGAGGACGCTCGACGAGCTGAGCGAGGCCTCGAGCATCGAGAAGAAGGAGATAGGGAGGACATACCGCTTCATCACCAGGGAACTGGGCATCAAGATTCTCCCGTCGAACCCTGCGGATTACATCGCGCGGTTCGCGAGCGCCCTCGCGCTCACCGCCGAGACGCAGAGCAAGAGCGTCGAGCTCATCGAGCGGGCGCAGGAGATTGAACTCACCAGTGGCCGCGGCCCGACAGGAATCGCGGCGGCCGCACTCTACGTCGCCGCGCTCATCAACGGCGAGAAGCGGACGCAGCGCGAAGTGGCGGACGTCGCCGGCGTGACCGAGGTCACCATCCGTAACCGGTACAAGGAGCTGCTGACCGAGCTCGACCTCGAGAGCGAGATCAAGAAGACCAAGAAGAAGAAGGAGTGACGATGCTCGTCGGTGTCATCTCTGATACGCACGACAACGCGCCGAACTGCCTCAAGGCGGTCGCGCTGTTCAACGAGCGGAAGGTCAAGCTCGTCATCCATTGCGGGGATTGGATCGCCGCGAGCACGCCGAGGTTCTTCACCGGGCTCGACTGCAAGCTCGTGGCAGTCGACGGGAACAATCCGGGCGACACGCTCACCATGCTGACGCTCAAGGAACGGGAAGGTTGGGATATGGAATTCCACGGGCTGAGCGCCGAGCTCGACCTGGGCGGGAAAAAGGCGCTGGTGTTCCATGGACATGCCAAGGGCCTCCTCGCCGCGGCCATCGCGTCCGGAGCCTACGACGTCGTCTTCTCAGGCCACACCCATAAGGTCGTCAATGAGCGGAAAGGCAAGACCTTGCATGTCAATCCGGGCACGGTCTCGGGCATCGGTCCGGACAAGGGGCTCGACACGCCAGCGACTGTCGCGATCTACGACTCGGAGAAGGGCGAGGCAGAGATCGTCACGCTCGCTTGAAGTGGGTATAGATCTCCAGCGGCCTGTTCGTCATCGTCGCAGACACTCCAATCTTCGCCAACCGGTCGTTGGCTTCCGGCGTGTCGACATTACAGACGACGACCTGGACACCGCAGCGACGCAACCGGTTCACCAAGGATTGGGAGACTGAGAAGGTGACCGGCGCCAAGTTCACCGTCTTGATCGGAATCCGCCCCTGGCGGAGGAGGAGAGGGAGACGCACCGCTGCCGGATAGGGTCGGCCGTTGCCGTGGTTGCTCCGCAGCTTGGGGGCGAAACTCAGGCCGAGCTGGAGCTCGGGCGCCAGCGAGTGCACCTTCTCAAGCGTGCTCCCGATCCAGCTCACGACAATGACGCGGTCCTCGAGGCTGTGGTGCCTGATGGCGGCGATGAGCTCCTGCTCGAGGCCGGGCGTCTTGACATCGACGTTGAGGAGCTTGCCCGCCCCTTGGTGCTTGAAGATTCTGAGCAGGGTGTCGAGACTCATCAGGCCTGCGCGTTCCAGCCGGAACAGCGGCGTCCGCGAGATCGTCCAGGTCGTGCCCTGCGCGTCGCGATATTCCGGATCGTGGTACACGACCACGCGGCGGTCCTTCGTGTTCCTGACGTCGACCTCGATCTCGTCCGCAGGGCTGCACAGGGCGCACCAGAGCGCCGCTTCCGTGTTCTCCGGCTCGCCGAAGCCGCGGCAGCGGTGCGCGATGATCCTGAACGGCTGCGTCTCCTGTTCCTTCACCATCGGTAGCGTACCTGTCCGAAGTTGCTGAGGCATCCTTCCGCATCGATTTTTATACCTTCCTGTTCGAGCAGGGCGATTTTCTCCCTTATCTTCTTTCCCGTCGTCTCGCCGCCGAAGCCGCCGATACTGCCGTCGTTCGCGACGACGCGATGGCAGGGCACGATGGGTGCGTAGGGGTTGCAACGCAGGGCCTGCCCGACGGCTCTCGGACTGGTCATCAGCGCTTTCGCGAGGTCGCCGTAGGTGGTGATGCTGCCTTTTGGCAGTTTCCTCAGGCGAGCATAGACGCGTTCCTGGAACGCGGTGGTGTGGCAGTTCTCAGGCATCGTAGACGATTCCCCGCATCCGTGCATAAATCGAATTATTTTCTTTTTTCTTATAATTTTTAATATTTTGCTTATATATTTTAGCTAAATCTAGTAATTTATGACTGTCAAGAACAATACCTTTCTCGGCGAGCCTCGTCGTCAGGTTGGTGCCACTGAGGAACTGGCAGAACTGCGTCACGTTCTTCGGCTCCTCAGTCTCCTTGCAGCGCTCGAAGTCGATCAGGACCGGCTCGCCGTTCTTCTGCACAATGATGTGCTTCCATGGCCGCGTCATCTCGAGCTTGTTGACGCCGAGCAAGTCCATGGTCTTGCACTGCTCGAGGACCGTGAGGAGGACGTGACGGATCGCTTCCCTCTGCGCGGT
>CAZSAS010000020.1:5915-9220 GCA_964604855.1 uncultured Methanosarcinales archaeon | reverse complement strand
AGGAAGAGCACCTTCTCGTCGCCTACACGAACGATGCCGGCGGCTACAAGGACCGGACGAAGGTTGAGAGCCTCTTGCAGGCACGCAAACGGCTGCCAGGCACGCTCTGGACCGCCGGCTTCACGCACGAGATAGAGGCGACGCTCGAGGAAGACCAGATCGAGCGCTTCGCCGCACGCTGCAAGCAGGCTGGGCAGCCGTGCTACGGCCATATCGGGCTCGGAATCATGCTCACGGCCGCCAAGGACGCGGCCGCAGCAGAGAAGTTCCGCGACGGTCTCGTCTCGATCGGCGCGACGCTGGGCGGCAAGCACGGCTTCGGCCGGCTGCTCCACGGCTACGTCCCCAGCCCGGTCCGGAAAGAGGTCCTGCGACTCAAAGAGGAACGGGACTACAACATGGTCCTGAATCCGGGCGTGATCGTCTGATGAAGGAGAAGAACGATGGTTGGAACAGGGTGCACGCATGAACAAGGTTGCTGAGAAGGGGGAGAAACGCGGGGTCGAGGCCTGCGTCCTCTGCGGGCAGTGCAACCCCGGCAGCGTCGCCTACACACACTCGCGCGACGAGCGACGAGCGACGCGCCACGTCGTCTGGCTTGCGCGGAAGCGGCGCGACAGCGTCAGCCTCTACGCGTGCATGCTCAACGGACGCGCGGAGGAGCGTTGCCCACTGTCCATCGGCATCGACGACGCGGTAATCGACGCGCGGAGGCGCCTGGTCGGGAAAGGCTTCGAGACTGTGGGGAACAAGAAGGTCGTGGACAAGCTCATGAATGGGAAGAACCCATACTCCTAGTCAGAGCCGTTTCCGCATGTCGACCGTCACGTCTTCGAAGCCCCACTTCCGGTAAATCCTGCGTGCATGTTCGTTCGCCATGAAGGCGTGCAGGCTGAGGTTGCGTTCGCCTTTCCGCTCCGCCCAGGCAAACATCTCGTCCTTCATCATCGATGACGCCTTCTTGCCGCGATGCTCTCTCTTCACGAAGAGGTCGCTGATGTACGCGTTCGTGTTCTCGACGTACACTGGCGGGTCTTTCTTCAGGTACATGATGGCATAGCCGACAAGGGCATCGTCCTCCTCGACCACGAGAACGACACCGTTCTTGCTGTGGATGTTTTTCTTGACGAATTTCCCGAAGAGTTCCGGCGCTTCCTCGCGACGGCGCATGCGTGGCTTCCGCTCCGGGCGCTTCGCCAAATAAATCGCGTCATGGTCCTTCATGAATTCCCGCCAGAGCTTGACGATGCAGGGGATGTCCTTGAGCTTCGCCTTGCGGATAAGCATACCTATGAAAAGAAAAATACCCATTATAATTGTTTTGGATTCAAGAAAAGCGGGGGGAAGAATTTTTAGTTCTTCGGCTTGAGGTCCTTCCACGTCATGCCGAACATGTTCTGCAAGGCGGTGGCGAAATAGGGTGCGCTGAACCAGACACCGACGTCGTAGCTCGGGTGGACCTCGTTGTCGTCGAGGAGCATGAACATGGCTTCCTTGCCGTCGGCCACGCAGAAGCGCGCATCCACGTTGTCGAGATGGCGCACGTCGGCGATGCTCGAGAGCTGGCTCGCGGCATCCTTGTTCTTCTCGGTGAGCGGGGCCGCCACCTGGATCGCGACACCCCTCTCCGCCGCCTTCTTGAGGGCGCGTCCGAGCGCATCCGCCTTGCGCGGCAGGCCGTCTTCGGTCGTGACGAGCACGACGCTCTCGGCCGCGTTCTTAATCATGAGATCGAGCTGGTTGTACGCGTTGACACGTCCTTTCAGGGCGCCGGTCAGATCGGTCGGCTCTACCAGGTCAACCCCTTTGGTGTGGAGGCTCTTGAGCTCATCGAGCACGTCCGTGCCCTTGAGCTCATCGAGCACGTGCGCCTGCTTGTCCGCGTCTTCCTTGATGTGCTTCTTGACCCGCTCCAGCACCTCCTCTGGCGGCACGGCGATGTACTTGATCGGCTTGCCGATCTTCATGATGATGAAGCCCTTCTTCTCCAGGCTCTCGAGAACGTCATACGAACGGCTCCTGGGCACGTTCGCGATGTCGCTGAGCTCGCCGGCCGTCGAGACGCCGCGGCTCAACAGGGCTGTCCAGATCTTCGCTTCGTAGCTGTTCAGGCCGAAATCCTTGATTTTCTTGAGGAATTCCTGTTGGACAATCATGGTGGGTTCCCGTGCTGCTTGTAGGTGGAGAATCTCCCGGACATTTATATACTTTTTGATTTTTTCACTATTCTTAAGTAAAGACAATTTGGGTTTTTGAGAGTTCCACCCCCTCGTTTCCAGCGTCTTTGGTCACTTCTCGCATCTCTACCTCCACACTCATTTTATTCATATTCATTACGGGATCCACCCCCCCACTTTCGCTTGGAGAACGGCCGGGACACGTCTGCCGCGCGCTCTTGCTCATTCGAAGCGCTTTTCGTTTCTCTGTTCGTTTTTCTTTTTGACAATTCCTCGTCGTTTTTTATATTATAATTATATTTACTATATAGAAAGTATATATGTATATGAATGAATGAGAAATCAACACGATGCACGAAGCCAGATCCGCTCACAACCTGTTTGACAGGCAAACCACCCACCCTCAAGCGTTTTCCACACGAAATCAGGGGGTGTCCTCACACCCAGAACAGCGAGATTCTATCGTCACATATTCACCAACAATCATCTTTAAATAACCTTCATTTCCACTGGAACATCATGACCAGCAAGCTCACCACATTCTTCGAGGACTTCCTCGAGAAGAACAGCCTCTTCACCAACAAGAAAGCCCTCCAGAGCAGCTTCATCCCCGAAGAGATCAGGCACCGGGACGAGCAGATCAACGCCGTCGCGAACATCCTCGCGCCCGGCCTGCGGCTCGAGCGGCCGAGCAACCTCTTCGTCTACGGGAAGACCGGCACGGGCAAAACCCTCGTCGTCCGCTACACGGCCGAGAACATGATGAAGGTGGCCCAGGAACGTGGCATCCCCCTCAAGATCTTCTACCTGAACTGCAAGCTCAAGAAGATCGCGGACACGGAATACCGGCTCATCGCCGAACTGGCGCGCTACCTCGGCAAGGCCATCCCCCCGACTGGGCTGCCGACAGACGAGGTCTATAACATCTTCTTCCAGGCGCTCGACAAGGAAGAGCAGGTTGTCATCTTCATCCTGGACGAGATCGACCAGCTCGTCAAGAAAGCGGGGGATGAGATCATCTACAACCTCACAAGGATCAACAGCGAGCTCAAGCACGCCCAGGTGGGCATCATCGGCATCAGCAACGACCTCATCTTCAGCAACAACCTCGACCCGCGCGTCAAGTCC
>CAZSAS010000020.1:0-5905 GCA_964604855.1 uncultured Methanosarcinales archaeon | reverse complement strand
CCCCGTACAACGCGCTCCAGCTCCAGAACATCCTCCAACGGCGCTGCGACCTCGCCTTCGAACGCGGCCTGCTCGAAGAGGGGGTCATCGCCAAGTGCGCGGCGTACGCCGCCCGGGAGCATGGCGACGCGCGACGCGCCCTCGAGCTCATCAGGGTGGCGGGCGAGCTCGCCGAACGGGCCGGGGACGCGAAGGTCACCATCACCCACCTCGACGAGGCGGAGGAGAAGATCGAGCGCGACCGGTTCCTCGACGTGGTGGAGCACCAGCCGAAGCAGTTCCAGGCGGCGTTGTACGCGATCATCGCGACGAGCAAGGACCGCGCCAGCTTCAGCACCGGCGAGATCTACGACAACTACAAGGAACTCTGCGCCAAGACGGGGCTGCGCCCGCTCACCCAGCGACGCGTCAGCGACATCATCGCCGAGCTCGACATGCTCGGCCTGATCAACGCGAAAGTGATCAGCAAGGGACGCTTCGGCAGGACACGCGAGATCAGCCTGAGCCTGCCGAAATCGCTCATGCCGAAGATCACAAACCTCTTGAGAGAAGGGCTTTCCCTCTAAGGCGGGATGCGCTGACCAGCGACGACAGCCAGGGGCACCATCATGGACAAGGAGAAGAAGATACTCGAGTTCTTGGAGAAAGGAATACTTCTCAGTCCCGATCTCGAGGATGAGCTCGACAGCCTCGAGACACCCGATGCGGAGGACAGGACAGAAAGTGGAAGCGCCGGGCCGGGGGGTCCACTGCTGCTCGACAAGAAGAACAAGGGGCTGCTCGGCAAGAAGATGGACTGGAACAGTTTCGATGAGGCCAAAGTGGCGGCGGAGAACGGAGCGACCAAGCAGTACGAGAAGATACTCGAGCTCGCCGCCAACGGCGCGCTCGAGGAACGCGGCATCCGCATCCTCCGCAACTACACGAAGAAGAGCCGGAAGCGCCGCTACGAGGACTTCGTCGCCTACTTCAACCAGCGCTTCAAGGCCTTGAGCGGGATGCTCCGCAAGCGGAGCGAGCTCCAAGGGGCGACCGCCATCGCCCGCCTGAAGGGGCGCGGCCAGAACGAGCATGCCGCGCTCATCGCCATGATCAAGGAGAAGTCCATCACGAAGAACAAGAATGTCATGCTCACGCTCGAGGACCAGACGGGCGAGTTCAAGGCGCTCATCACCCAGAAGAAGAAGGAGCTCTACGCCAAGGGGCGCGACCTCGTCCTGGACGAGGTCATCGGCGTCACGGGCAACCTCGGCGACGGCATCCTCTTCATCAACGAGCTCTACACGCCGGACGTGCCCATCACGCACGAGCTCAAGAAGGGGCCGAACGAGGAGTACCTCGTCATCATCGGCGACCCACAGGTGGGCGGCAAGGAATTCCTCGTCAAGGACTTCACCAAGATGCTCGCCTGGCTCAGGGGCGAGCTCGGCAGCGACGAGCAACGCGCCGTGGCGAAGAAGGTGAAGTATGTCATCGTCATCGGCGACCTCGTCGAAGGGGTGGGTGTCTACCCTGGCCAGGAGAAGGACCTGGTCATCAAGGACATCAAGGAGCAGTACGAGGCCTTCACCGAGCTCATCAGGCAGATACCCACGCATATAGAGATACTCTGCATCCCCGGCAACCACGACGCCGGCCGCATCGCGGAGCCGCAACCGCCGATCTACAAGGATTTCGCCGCGGCGCTCTACGCGCTCCCGAACGTGACGATGCTGAGCAGCCCGTCCTGGGTGACGATCGGCACCGACCCGGAGAAAGGATTCGGCGGCTTCACACTCCTCCTCTACCACGGGTACAGCCTCATCTACTACGCGGACAACGTACCTTCCATCCGGGAACGCGGCGGCCAGAAACGGGCCGAGCTCATCATGAAGTTCCTGCTCCAGCGCCGCCATCTCGCGCCGACGCACAAGAGCAACCTCTACATCCCCGACCCGGACGAGGACCCCCTTGTCATCGACCAGCTCCCCGACCTCTTCATCACCGGCCACATCCACCGCATCAGCGCGGCAGTCTACCGCGGCGTCTCGTTGATCAACGCGAGCGCGTGGTGCGACATCACCGACGACCAGGAGAAACGGGGGCTGGAGCCGCAACCTGCGCGCCTCTCCGTCGTCAACCTGCAGACGCGCGACGTCAAGGTCATCAACTTCTACAGCGGGAAGGGCCGCGGCGTCGCCGACGCACCAGGACCCGCACCCGGAGCGGCGGCCAGCGACGAGGGCGCGGACGACGGGAACACGGCCGATGGCGCGGCCGCGGGGGGGACGGCATGAACCTCCCGGCGGCCTCCGAAGGGATGCGCAGCTACTTCGCCACGCTCCTCACCGGCGTCACGGCGGCGCACGAGGCGGCGAGCCGGGCGCGGCGCGAGGGCTACGACCCGAACCCGAACGTGGAAGTGGAGCTTGCGAGCAACCTCGCGGAGCGCGTCATCGGCCTCATCAGCGTCATCGCGCCCCAAGTCAAGGGAACGGGCATCGTGCAGCGCATCCTCGAGCTCGAGGAGCGGTACGGCACGCTCGACTGGCGGGTCGCCCTCACCATCGCGCTCGAAGTGGCGCAGCAGAAGTACTGCAAATTCTCCACAGAGGTCGAGGCCATCGAGACCGGCATCCGGGTCGGCTTCGCGTACGTCACGGTCGGCGTCGTGAGCGCCCCCCTCGAGGGCTTCGTCAAGCTCGAGCTGAAGGAACGCAACGACGGCAAGGGTAGGTACTTCTCGCTCTGGTACAGCGGCCCGATCAGGAATGCGGGCGGCACCGCCGCGGCCGTGAGTGTCCTCATCGCCGACTACATCAGGAAGCACCTCGGCTACGCGGAATACGACCCGACGGAGAAGGAGATGAAGCGCTGCGCGGCCGAGCTCGAGGACTATCACACCTTCATCACCAACCTCCAGTATTTCCCGAGCCAGGAGGAGACGCTCTTCCTCATGGAGCGGCTCCCCATCGAGATAGACGGTGACGAGAGCGAACGCTACGAGGTGAGCAACGTCAACCTGAAGGACCTGCCCCGCGTCCCGCAGAACCGGCTCCGCAACGGCTACTGCCTCATCCACAGCAGCTGCATCCCGCTCAAGGCGCCGAAGCTGTGGAAACGCCTCGAGGAATGGGGCCGCGATTTCGGGATGGAGCACTGGAGCTTCCTGAAGGAGTTCGTCGCGCTCCAGAAGAAAATGAAGGCGAAAGGCAAGGAGGTCGGGGGCGAACGCATCAAGCCTGATTTCACCTACATCCAGGACCTGGTGGCGGGTCGCCCGGTGTTCGCGCACCCCCTCACGCCCGGCGGCTGGCGGCTCCGCTACGGGAGGAGCCGCGCTTCCGGCTACAGCGGGCAGGCGGTGCACCCCGCGAGCATGCTCGTCCTGCAGGACTTCCTCGCAACCGGCACGCAGCTCAAAGTTGAGCGCCCGGGGAAGGCCGCGGCGTTCACCCCGTGCGACACGCTCGAAGGCCCCGTCGTGAAGCTCCGCGACGGCTCGGTGCTGCGGCTCACGACCGAGGAGGCGGCGCGCAAGGCGCGCGCGAACATCAAGGAGATACTCTACCTCGGTGACGTCCTGGTGAACTACGGCGACTTCTTCGACCGCGCACACGCGCTCGTGCCGGCCGGCTATTGCGAGGAGTGGTGGGCTGCAGAGCTCGAGAAGGCCGCGATGGACCTCGACGCGATGCTCGACATGGAGAAGCTCGAGAGTCTCACCGGCGTCCCCCAGCAATGCCTCGAGCTCTTCCTCACGCAGCCGTTGAAGCACCGCCCGACCTTCATCGAGGCGCTGAAGATCGCGAAAGGGACCGCGACGCCGCTGCATCCGTGGCACACCCTGTTCTGGAGCCTGCTCAGCGAGGAGGAGTTCCGGGCGCTGCTCAATGCACTCCACGCGGCGAAGCTCGCGGACGGCAAGCTCATCCTCCCGTACAGCAAGGATGCCGCGCGTCAGACAGCGAAGCGCGCGCTCGAGACGCTCGGCGTCGAGCATCACCTCATCGAAGAGGAGCACATCGTCCTCGAAGGGGAGGCCGTACGGCAGCTGCTCGTCCCCCTCGGTCTCGACGGTCTTGCCCATCTCGGCAGGATCGACCGGCTTCCCGAGCGCTTCGAGCCGCTCGCGCTCGTCAACGACCTGAGTGACATCCGTATCAGGGACAAGGCCGGCACCTTCATCGGCTCCCGGATGGGACGGCCGGAGAAGGCGAAGATGCGCAAGATGACTGGCTCGCCGCATGTCCTCTTCCCGGTCGGCGATCAGGGCGGCAGGCTGCGTAGCTTCCAGGCAGCGTTGGAGGCCGGCAAGGTACAGGCGTCCTTCCCGCTCTGCTTCTGCCCGTCGTGCAAGACCGAGACGCCACTCTTCCGCTGCGAGACGTGCGACCGGCCCACCACGCGGTTGCTCCGCTGCCCCTATTGCGGCGACGTCGAGGACTGCGAGCACCGTCCCGGGACCTTCTGCCAGCGATGCGCTGAGAAAGGGAGGGGTGGCCGGGGCGACTGCGAGCACAAGGCGAAACGGTCGACCTACCGCTCCATTGACATCAAGCGCGTGTTCGATGGCGCCCTCAAGAAGCTCGGGACGAGCATCTACCCCGACCTCATCAAGGGGGTCAGGGGCACGATGAACAGCGAGCACATCCCGGAGCATCTCGTCAAGGGCATCCTCCGGGCGAAGCACGGCATCCACGTGAACAAGGATGGCACCTTGCGCTACGACGCGTCCGAGCTGACACTGACGCACTTCAAGCCGCGCGAGATCGGGGTGAGCGTCGACCGCCTCCACAGGCTCGGCTACGGCACGGACGTGAACGGCGAGCCGTTGACGAGTGACGACCAGGTGCTCGAGCTCAAGCCGCAGGACGTCGTGCTCCCGTGCTGTCCGGAGAACCCGGAGGAGCCCGCGGACGAGATCCTGTTCCGCACCGCGTGCTTCGTCGACGAGCTGCTCGAAGAGCTCTACGGCCAGCAGCCGTTCTTCAGGCTCGAGACGAAAGCGGACCTCGTCGGGCATCTTATCATCGGCCTCGCTCCCCACACGAGCGCGGGCACGCTCGGCAGGATCATCGGCTTCTCCAAGACGCAGGGCTTCCTCGCCCACCCGTATTTCCACGCGGCGATGCGGCGCGACTGCGACGGGGATGAGGCGTGCTTCCTGCTCCTGATGGACGCCTTCCTCAATTTCAGCAGGAAGTACCTGCCCGAGACGCGCGGCTCGACGATGGACGCCCCCCTCGTGCTGACGAGCATCCTCAACCCGAGCGAGGTGGACGACATGGCCTTCCACGTCGACACGGCCTGGAAATACCCGCTCGAGCTCTACGAGGCCGCATCCCGGTACGAGAAGCCGTGGGAGGTGTCGGTGCCGCAGATCAAGGACGTGCTCGGCACGCCCGCGCAGTACGAGGGGATGGGGTACACGCACGAGACGAGCGACATCAATGCGGGCGTGCGCTGCTCGGCCTACAAGCTCCTGCCGTCGATGGAGGAGAAGATGCAGGGGCAGATGCAGCTCGCGATCAAGATCCGAGCGTGCGACGCGAGCGATGTGGCGCGGCTCGTCATCGAGAAGCATTTCATCCGGGACACGAAGGGCAATCTCCGGAAGTTCAGCCAGCAGGAGATGCGCTGCGTCAACTGCAACGAGAAGTTTAGGAGGCCGCCGCTCCGCGGGAACTGTACCGCGTGCGGGGGCAAAGTCATCTTCACCATCAGCGAAGGCAGCGTCGTCAAGTATCTCGAGCCGAGCATCAGCCTCGCCAACAAGTTCAACGTGCCGACGTATCTCAAGCAGGACCTGGAGCTGACGAAGCGCAGGGTGGAGAGCGTCTTCGGGAAGGATCCCGAGTTGCAGGAAGGCCTAGGCAAGTGGTTCGGGTGAGACCTAACATATTTTCTATATAGTAATTTTAGG
>CAZSAS010000019.1:0-9291 GCA_964604855.1 uncultured Methanosarcinales archaeon | reverse complement strand
ATGCCGTTTCATTTATAAAAGGCCCTTGTGGCTCCGGGGAAACCTTTCGATAGCCTTATAAATCCCTCACTGTTCGCGAGCAGCAGATGAAGAGAAGCTCCCGTCGCTGGAAGAAGAAAGGCCAGATGCGCTGGAAGTGGCAGCGCAAGCGCATGAAGAAGGAGAAGCGGCGCCGCGCCAAGATGTAGTTCTCAGCCCTCTTGCTCAGTTCGCCCACGGTCTCCCGAAGCCCTCAGCCGAGGCGCTTGATCAGGCCGGCGTCGGCATCCACTTCGACCAGTTCGCCATCCTTCAGCACGCGGGAGGCGAGCTGCGTCCCGATCACGCAGGGCTTCCCCAGCTCGCGCGAGACGATCGCCGCGTGGCACGTGATGCCCCCCTCGTCCGTCACGATCGCGGCCGCCCGCTGCATGGCCGGGACGAAGTCGGGCATCGTCATCCCGGTCACAAGGATATCCCCTTCCCTGATGCGCTCGTTCGCCTCGTTCGGGCTGAGGCAGACGCGGGCCGTCCCGGTGATGCGCCCTTCCGAGGCGCCGATCCCCTTGAGCTCCTTCTGGAAATCCTTCTCGCTGAGCCCGAGCGCCTCGTCGCGCCGCCGCAGCGCCTCCGGACCGAAGCATTCCTCATAGGCGCCGTCGTCGGTGTAGGCGCAGAACCATTCTGCGCTGCGTCGACCGAGGAGCGCGGCGTCGATCGGCCTTCCCTGCTCGAGCGCTGCCACCACCTCTTCCGGCCAGGCGAACCAGAGGATCTCCTCCTCGATGCCCTGCCGCTTCGCCACTTCGCGGAAGAGGGCACGCAGGTAACAGCTCGCCTTCACCTGCCCCTCCTTGCGCCAGTCATGGAGCACGGCGTACTCGTCGAAGATCCTGATGTACCGCCTGATGATGGGCTTCCGCGCGGCGATGGCGTCGCGGGCCTGGCGCTTCCGCTCCCGGCTCTCTTCTATCCGCCGCTCGGTCCTGGAGAGCTCCTCCTTCGCCCGCTCAGGTGTCGTCTTCCCGAGTTCCGTGAGAAAGTCCTCTTTCGTGTACTCCTTCGATTCCCCCCATTGGAAGTCGACCCAGTAGTACTCCTCGACGAAGGCCGCGATCTCGTCGGCGCAGGCGTCCACGCCCCGATCGAGCGCACGTAGGAGGAGCTTCAGCTTGTCGAGCTGCATCCGGTTGGCGTAGCTGAGCACCTCGGGGAAGGTGAGCGCATTGTAGATCGCGGAGCGTTCCGAACGCTTCTTCCCGGGATAGAGCTCGTCGATGAGGCCCTGGATGAGGGGGTTGAGCACCGTGTCGATCGCGTCCACGTTGTAGGCGGTGCCGTGCCATTCGATGGAGCGGACGTAGAGCTCCCGGATCGCCGCGGCGATCGCGGCGTCGTCCAACGCGGGGATGTCCGTCCGGCGCAGCCGTCCGATGAGCGCGTTGAAGCTGCTGAAGTCCTCCTTCCAGTCGACGAGGAACGCGTCCAGCCGCTCCGGAGAGCCGAGGAAAATCCTGAGGACGTGATCGCCGACGATGCGATGGTCGGCGAAGTTCTCATAGTAGCGGCTGATCCGCTCCTTCACGTAGAGGAGTATCCTGCGGTACTTGGGGCCGCCGATGAACCGGTTCGAGTGCTTGATGCTGTGCATCGGCACCGAGACGTTGTACGGCAGCAGGTCGCTCCTGATCAGCTCCTCCCACTCGTCCTCGCGCGCGTCCTTGTCGCCCATCCTGGTCTCCACCGCTGGCGACGCCGGCCGCCGCAGCCGCTCCCGAGGGGGAGGCAGCGGTTTAAAACGTTTGCTGGCCTACCACGTCAGGTATTTCAGCACGAACCGGTTCCCGCGCCGCACCAGGTACTTCCTGGTCTCGTCGAAGACGAGGATGGCGAGAGCGAAGGGGACAGCAGCGAGCAGCTCCGGCCATCCCAGAGGGGCGCTGCCGAAGAAGACGTTCAACACGGGCACGTACGCGATGAGCGCGACGAGACCAAGCTCGACCAGGATGCCGAGGTTGACGAGCCGGTTCGAGAAGACGCCGAAGGAGAACAGGCTCTGGCGCCTCGTGCGGCAGATCAGGACATCGGCTACCTGGCAGATCACGACCGCAGCGAGGAAGGCGGTCGTCGCCCGCATGTACAAGGGGTCAGTGAACGCCAGCTCCGCACCCCAGTTCCAGCCCCCCCTGAAGAGCACGGTGAAGAAGGCGGTGAATCCCGCGGCCGCCTGCAGCATCCCGATGATGCCGTAGCTCATGCCGAGCAGCTTCTTCGTGAGGAGCCGCTCCGAACGCTTGCGCGGCGGCAGCTTCATCACGTCGCTCTCTGACTTCTCGCGCCCGAGGCCGAGGGCCGGCACGAGGTCAGTGCCGAGATCGATGGAGAGTATCATCACGACCGTGAGCGCAAGGGGCCAGTTCAGGGTGACGAAGAAGATGAAGGGCAGGATCTCGGGGACGTTGCTCGTCAGGATGTAGGCGATGAACTTCTTGATGTTCGCGAAGATGGTGCGGCCTTCCTCGACCGCGTTCACGATCGTGGCAAAGTTGTCGTCGAGCAGGACCATGTCGGCGGCTTCCTTGGCCACCTCGGTGCCGCAGACGCCCATGGCGACCCCCATGTCCCCGTGCTTCAGCGCCGGCGCGTCGTTCACCCCGTCGCCGGTCACCGTCACCACCTCGCCCTTCCTGCGCAGGGCCTTCACGATGCGGAGCTTCTGGATGGGCGAGGTGCGCGCGAAGACGAGCTCCCTGGCGTTGAGGAGCTTGGCGAGCTCGTCGTCGCTCATCCTCTCGAGCCGCTCGCCCTCGACCACCTCCCCGTCGCCCGTGTAGAGCCCGACCTGACGGGCGATCGCTTCGGCCGTGAGGCTGTAGTCGCCGGTCACCATGAACACGCGGATGCCGGCCGTGCGGCATTTCTTGATCGAGTCCGGGATCTCGGAGCGCGGCGGGTCGAGCATGCCGACGAGGCCGAGAAAGGTGAAGCCCTGCTCGTCCACCTTCTCCTTCGTCGTCTCCTTGTACCCGAGGGCGAGGATGCGTTCGCCGCGCGTCGCGATCCGGTGATAGGCCTCGTGCGCCTCCTTCTTCCGGGCGTCGGTGAGCCGCACTTCCTTCCCGTCGACGAGCGTCTTGGTGCACATCCCGAGCACGACCTCCGGAGCGCCCTTGAGATAGGCGATGTTCCGCTTGCCCTTGTCATGGTGCGTCGAGATCATGCGCTTGGTCTCGCTGTCGAACGGCGTCTCGTGGATGCGCACCAGCCGTTTCCTGAGCTCCTTCACGGGCTTGAGATGATGCGCGTAGAGCAGCAGGGCGCCCTCAGTCGGGTCGCCGGTGAAGCCTATATCCGGGCCGCGGCTCGCATGCCGTTCCATACCGTGGTCGAGCTCGAGGCGCGCGTTGTTGCACAGGGCCATCGCCGCCCAGGCCATGCTCAGGCCATTCTCCTTCTGGAGCGCGGGCTCCTCGGCCGGGAACTCCTTCCCGTTGAGCACGACGGTGGTGACGCTCATCCGGTTCTGCGTGATCGTGCCGGTCTTGTCCGTGCAGATGACAGTCGTGCTGCCGAGCGTCTCGACGCTCTCGAGGTTCTTCACCAGGGCCCGCTTCTGCGCCATCCGTCTGCTCGCCATGCTCAGGGCGAGGGTGACGGTCGGGAGCAGGCCTTCAGGGACGTTCGCGACGATGATGCCGATGGCGAAGATGAGGCTGCCGAGCAGCTGTTTCCCGATGAGGATGCTGATGAGGAAGAAGAGGACGCCAAGGACGATGGCGATGGTGCTGATGACCCTGATGAAGTGGTTGAGCTCCTTCCTGATCGGCGTCTCCGTTTCCCCAGTCTGCTTGGTGAGCTGGACGATCTCGCCGATCTGCGTGTCCATGCCAGTGCCGTACACGACGGCCTTGCCGTTCCCGCTCTGCACGAGCGTGCCGGAGAAGACCATGTTGCGGCTCTCCAGGATGTCCTTGTGCGTGCATTCGAGCTTGCGGAGCTGCGGCTCGGACTCGCCGGTGAGCGTGCTGTGGTCGACCTTGAGGTTGTTGATCTCGATGAGCCGGCCGTCCGCAGGGATCCTGTCCCCCTCCTCGAGGAGGAGGATGTCCCCCGGCACGACGAGACGCGCCTCGATCCTGACAGGCTTGCCGTCGCGGAGCACGTTGATCTTGGAAGGAAGCATGTTCCGGAAGCTCTCCATGATGCTCTCGCTCTGGTGCTCCTGGATATAGGTGAAGACAGCGTTGAGGAAGACGACGACGATGAGGGCGAGGGCGATGTAGAGGTTGCCCTTTTCGGGGTCGAGCCATTCGGCGAGGAAGGCGAGCGCGGCGCCGATGAGGAGAAGGATGGCGAAGAAGTTGGTGAAATGACGGAGGAACTTGATGATCTCGGGCGTGTCTTTCCTGACATGGAGCTCGTTCGGGCCGTGCTGCTCGAGCCGGTACTCGGCCTCAGCGCTAGTGAGCCCGTTCGGCCTGCTGTCGACGAGGGCGTAGAGCTTGTCGAGCGCCAGCCGGTGCACGTTGCCGTACCTGCGGCCCGATGGGCCGCCTGCCACCTTGTCGCGTCTCACGATTCCGCCTGCCGTCTTCGGTGCACCCCCGACGGCATATTATTTAAAGCTTCTTTGCTATCGAGCAAGAGGGACAGCGGAGGGGACTGCCCTTCTGGGCAAGCCAGAGGGCGAGCGAGCCGGAGGGCGAAATGGACAAAAAACCCGTCCCCGACGGGAAGGAAACTTTTATATAGAGGTTTCTCCTCGGTGAACTCAATTTTCCATATGAGGTGGAAACCAAATGGCACAAGTGCTTGTGAAATGCGGAGTGAAGCGGCAGAAAGGCTGGCTTTACTTTATCGACAAGAAGGGCAACGTGGCTCGGGTCCAGATGGCCCGCGCCGGTGTCAGGACGAGCAAGAGGCAGGAAGTCCTGGTGAAGTGTGGCGTCAGGCGCGAAGCTGGCTACCTCTACTTCCTCGACAAGAAGGGAGATGTGGCGAGGACGAAGATGGCGCGCGGCGGCCGCAAGCGGAAGAAGACGGCCAAGAAGAAGGCCGTGAAGAAGAAGACCGCCAAGAAGAAAGCGACAAAGAAGAAGGCGGCGAAGAAGAAGAAGACCGTCAAGAAGAAAGCGAAGAAGCGACGATAGGCTTCCCGCTAAAACCCTTTTCCTTATTCTCAAACTGTGAGTAAGTTTTATAAAGAATCCTTCCGCTGCCTGATGGCATGTTCTTCACGTTAGCCGAGGCAAAGAAAGTCGATCAGGAGGGCTTCACCGCTTTCCTTTACAACGAGAAGTCTCGCATCCCAGCGTACAATGCGGTCTACGTCGACGTCCGCGGCGCCCACGACAAGGAGTACGTGAAGACGAGCCATCGCGTCTATTTCGTCATCGAGGGGACTGGCACCTTCACCGTCGACGATGAGACCCGAGACGTGCAGACGGGCGACGTGATTGCCATCCCGCCGAAGACTCCCTACTCATACGAAGGCAAGATGAAGCTCTTCGAGATTAACTTCCCCGCAACCGATTCTTCAGACGCTGTGAAAGTATATTGATTCACCGCAGGTGTATCTCGAGCACGTCCGTGTCCTGCAACCGGTGCTGGAGCATCAACCTTTGACCAGGAAACTTCGCGCTCGGCCCCCAGACCCGGGAGAACTTGAACTTCTTCTCGAAGTCGCGGTGGAGCTTGCGGCACACGTCGCGCGTCGTGCAGTTCCTGAACATGATGAGTGGGACCTCCCTGTCCGCCTCCTTGCCCGGTTCTTTGAGATAGATCCGTATCAGGTTGAGCCGTTCGAAGATGAGGTCCTTCAGCCCGCCGAAGTCCTTCTCGTTCTTCGCGCTGATGCACAGGTCGGGCCGTATCTCCCGTCGCAGCCGCTCGAGCGTCTTCTCGTCGACCAGGTCGATCTTGTTGAGCAGGACGATGCTGTGCATGTACTTGCGGTTGCCCTCGATGCAGTCGATGAACTGGTCCGCGTCTATCGGCGACCTGATCGTCACCTCCGCGTTGTTGATGCGGAATTCCTTGAGGATGTCGGTGATGGTCTGGTTATCGAGCAGGGGCGTCGCCACCGTGCGGCCGATGCGCACGCCATCCTTAGCCTTCTTCCGGATCCGGACGTCGGGCTTCTCCTGGTCGAGCCGGATGCGCGTGTCGTACACCTCGCGCTTGATGACGGGGAGCTCTTCCGGCCTCGTCGCGTCGATGATGATGAGCGCCATGTCTGCGCTGCGCATCGAAGCGAGAACCTCCTTGCCCCGGCCACGGCCCGACGCTGCGCCCTTGACGATGCCGGGCACGTCGAGGATCTGGATGCGCGCATGCTTGTGCTTCAGCATGCCCGGAATCACGGAGAGCGTGGTGAACGCATAGGTCCCGACCTCGCTCTGCGCATCGGTGAGCGCGTTGAGGAGCGTCGACTTGCCGGTGCTCGGGAAGCCGAGGAGGATGACGGTCGCATCCCCTGTCCGCTTCACCTCATAGCCGTCGGCATGCGAGCCGGTCCCTGCGGAACGCTTCTCGTCCTTCTCCTGCAGCTGGGCGATACGCGCCTTGAGCAGGCCGTAGTGGTGCTGGGTCCGCTTGTTGTACTGCATCTTGGAGAGCTCTTTCTCCATGTCCGCAATGCGTTCCTTGTAGTCAACCATCCCCCTCGAAAAACTGCGGCAGGCTTTAAAAATTCTCTTTCCGTCCCCGCCCCTTCCTCCGGGAGACGACGCCCTGCAAGGGACGTTCAGAGATAACCTTTATAACGACGGGGTCCGGAAAGGGACCATGCCCGACGACATCCCGGCACGGCTCCTGAACAGCCGACGGTTACGCGAGGACTTCCTTCAGGAACGGGCGAGGCAGCTCCCCCTGTTCAAACGGCTGCTCGCTGAGAACCTCGGCGCCTCGGATGAGCAGGTCCTGATCATCAGCGACCACGGCACGGAGGGTGCGAGGACGAGCCCGCGGCTCAACGCGCTTTACGCCGCCGCCGCGGAAGAGCTCGGCCTGCAATGCAGGCTGGTCGCCCAGGGCGTCAAGCTCAGGGGAGACGTCGCGAGCCCGGAAGTGGTCAAGGCCCTGTCGTCCTTGCCGAGAGGGAGCCTCATCCTCCTGAACATCTCCGGCCGGATAGGCAACCTGAGCGAGCTGGGGCTGAGCTATCGCACCTTCTGCCGCGAGCGGCAGCACCGTTTCTTCTCGAGCAGCAACTTGGGCCTGATCCCGGATGCGAGCTTCGGCGACATCCTCGACGCGATGGACATCGATTACGGGAGGCTGAGCCGGGAAGGCGCCGCCCTGAAGCGCCGCCTCGACGCCGCGGAAGAGATGCGCGTCACGACCGCGGCCGGCAGCGACTTCACCGTCAGGATCGCTGAAAAGACGGCCATCAACAACGATGGGCGGTACCGGGAGCCGGGAAGAGGCGGAAACATGCCCGCGGGCGAGGTCTATGTGCCACCGACGAAACGCGGCGTCGAGGGCCGTATCGTCATCGATGGTTCCTATCGGACCAAGGACTCGAGCCTGGTCCCCCATGAGCCCATCGTCCTCGAGGTGGAGAAAGGGGATATCGTCAGGATGAACGCGACATCGGAGGCCAAGGCCCTGGAACGCACCCTGGCCTGGGCGGAACGGCGCGCGAAGCATCCCTGGGGCATCCGGCGCATCTGCGAGCTCGGCATCGGTCTGAATCCGAAAGCGAAGCTGGTCGGCTGCACCATCCTGGACGAGAAGGTGCGCGGGACGGTGCACATCGCCAACGGGAGCAACAAGTGGTTCGGCGGCGACGTCGCAGCCATCATCCATCTCGATCATGTGCTGAAGAAACCCACAGTGTGGGCTGACGGCGAACGGTTGGACCTGCCGAAACCTTGAACCCGATGCCCCGAACCCCGTTTCAATCACTTTTTTATATCGTGATGCCAGAAGGGAGCGTATGAGAGGTGGACGGATTCTGAAGAGGGTCCGACGGGACCGTCGGGCCGCGTACTTCTTCGTCATCGATGCGTTCATCGCCGCCGCCATCCTGAGCGTGACGCTCGTCCTCATCTTCAATCTCTTCGTCGGGCAGACCGACAGCGGGCAGACCTTCACCTACGCCCACGACTTCATCACCTTCCTCGCGGAGACAGAGGTCAGGGATTACCGCCATCCGACCATCGCCAACATGGTGGTGAAAGGCGATATCGAGGACCCACGGAAGACCCTTGCCGAACAGGTCATCCTCGACTTCGCCGCGGACAACATCGCGAACGCGAGCGTGATACTGAACGCTTCGGCGGAGAGCCTGCCCGCGACGCTTCGGATCAACGTGAGCATCCTGGACCCCGAGACCAAGGTCCGGACCCAACTCTACAGCCAAGCGCCGCGTGTGGCGCGTGAAGAGCGGCTGCACCTGACCGCCAGGACGCTGGAGTACAGCCTGACGCCGGAGAACCAGATCATCGGGCCGTACATCCTCCAGGTGGAGGTCTGGTCATGAGATCGGCGCTGACGGGCACGAGCAGCCCGCGGAGCAAGAGTGCGCGGCGCGGGAGAGCGGGCACCCTCCGGCGAAGAGCCATCCTCTTCAGCATGATTAGCGTGCTGCTCGCGACGTTCTTCATACTCCTGTTCTGGAACGCGAGCGCGCCGCGCCTCGAGCGCACCACTCGTGCCGTCGAGACGCGTGTGAGCGTGATAGACCATTACATCGCGTCGTGGGACTCGTATGTCGAGGACTCCCTCCGGTTCAGCATGCGGGGCGCGCTCATCGTCATGGGGTCAGAGCTCGAAGGCGAGAGCTTCGCCGTCCACAAGGGCCAGATGGCCAGCAACCTGTCCCGTTGCCTCGAGGAAGGCTCCTTCAACCCGCAGGGGGTGTACGTGAGTTGCAGCCCCGGCGGCGTCAGCGACACCCTGGTGGCACGCCTGAACAACTTCACGGAACTGGCGAGCGACGAGCTCGGTATCACGACGGTGTACGGGATAAGCCAGGAATACAGCATCAGGGACTGGGACCCGTTCGACCTCATCGTCTCCTTCGTCATGAACTACACCGTCGGGGACGGTTTCGCCCAGTGGAACCGTTCCGTGCGCCATGACGTGGTGGTGAGCGTGATTGGTCTTCCGGACCCTCTCTTCGCCCGGTACGGCTCGACGCTGACCGCTGGCGGCGTCCCCTGGCACAGGAACATCACGAAGTTCCCGGTGCCGCGCGAGCTCCTCAGCCGGCGGAACCTGAGCAGCCTGATCGCCAATGGCTCCTATGTCGAGAATCGCGGCATGGGCCCGACCTTCCTCGAGCGGCTCGCGGGGAACATCACCGGT
>CAZSAS010000018.1:0-9705 GCA_964604855.1 uncultured Methanosarcinales archaeon | reverse complement strand
CACCACGGTCGCGCCGACGCAGAACACGACCCTCAACTTCACGGTGACCGACCTTCCGGAGGGGACACGGACCTGGAGTGTCGATTGCGCCGATGCGTTGGGCAACGTCGGCAGCAGCGAGAACCGGACGATTATCGTCGACCGCACCGGGCCGGTCGTGATGCTCGACCGGCCTGCGAACTCGGGCAGCGCGTACGGCCTCTACACGGTGAACGCCTCCGTGACCGACGCAGGCGTTGGGAACATCAGCGTCGTGCTCTTCCGTTACCGGGAAAACGCCTCGGCGCCGTGGAAGAGCACGTGCAACGACACGGACGGGAGCGCTCCCTTCGGGTGCAGCTGGAACACCACCCTGCTCGATGACGGCGCGACCTACCAGGTCAGCGTATCCGCGAACGACTCGCTGGGGAATGCCGGAGCGGCCGACACCCACGTCTCCATCACGATCGACAACAACGGTCCGGTCATCGACCGCCTCTCCCCGCCATCAGGGACGAAGGACACTGACGGCAACGTATCCATCAGGTACAGGGTGAACGACGCGGGCAGCGCAGTGGCGAACTGCAGCCTCTACATCAACGGCACGTTCAACCAGACCACGCCGAACCCGACAGAAGGCATCGACCTCTACTTCACCCTCGACGGCCTGAACGACACCTCCTTCACCTGGAGCATCACCTGCTGGGACGCCTTCGCGGCGCAGCCGCACAGCGCCTCGACCACGCCGAGGGCGCTCAACGTCGAGATCCTCTACCTCCTCAATGCGGGCCTGACGACCGACAAGGCCGCCTATGAGAAGGGGAACCAGGACGGCGAGACCGCGAACATCACGACAAACACGACCGACGCCGTGAACGCCAGCATCGCCGCCGCCGTCATCACCGACATCGTGCTCACGAACGGGAGCAGCCTTGACGCCTGGTGGAACACGTCGTGGGACTATCGGCTCCGCGCGACCGTGACCGAGACCGAAGGCATCGACAGGCTGAACCAGTGGGTGAGCATGCCCTTCGCGCCCGACCCTGACTGCGCCGACCTCGCGCACAAGGACAGCTTGAGGCTCGTCGAGGGCTTCAACGCGAGCCTCGCTTTCAACCAGTGGAACGTGACCCTCTGCCCTGACGGGAACCATGTCCGGAGCCTCTGGGTCAGCTTCCGCCTCAACATGAGCGCTGCCGAGAGCGCGAACATCAACCTCTACTACGATCCCGCGTCCGGCTTCACCAAGACGGCCACGGACCGTGGGCCGATGCGTCTCGTCTGGGTCTCTTCCGGAGGCAGCGGCAACGCGCCCGACACGACGACGCTCAAGTCGGACATCGGCTCCGCGCTCAGCAACCTCGGGCTCTCCTCCACAGGGTTCTACGACGAGCTCTCCACGAGCGCCGCCTCCACGGACGTCGCGCTCTCAGACCTGCAGGAGTACAGCATCGTCCTCTACGACGCCGGTGCGAAGTACAGCAACGGCTTGGATGCGACGGAAGCTGCGGCAATCGCGTCCTATCTCGCGCAGGGGGGCAACGTCTTCATCGCCGGCCAGGACCTCGGCTACGACGCCAACAGCGACGGCTGGATCTACAACAACGATTGGCGCAACCTCACCCGCATCTCCGCCGGCTGGACGGACAATGCGAATCCGAGCACCTTCACCGTCGCCGCCGCCCATCCCGTGACGCAGTATATCGGCGGCGTCGGCACGACCGTCTCGGTCGCGGGCGACTACGAGGACGGCTTCACTGCCCTGACAGGGAGCACTTCCGTGCAGCTCTTCAACTGGACAGGGAGCGCCACTCCGGTCGCCGGGACCGCGAACGACGGGCTTCTCGACCCTGGCTGTCCCGCTTTTTGCGGGAAGAGCGTCTACTACGGCGGCCTTCTCTACATCAGCGCTTCGCAAGGCATCCAGTCCTCGACGGCCAGGGAGCAGCTCTTCCGGGGCGCGATCGAATGGTTCCTGACGAACCGGTCGCTCTCCTTCTCCTATGGTCAGCGCGAGAAGTGGGTGGCGCGGAACAGTACATCCTCCACGGGAAGCAACGGGCTCTGGTCCTGGTTCTGGAACGTGTTCGGCTATCCAACGGGGCGATACGAAGCGGTGAGCATGGCCACGAAGACGAAGTACAACGACGCGATCGCCTACGGGCCGCTCAACATCACGCTCGACACGACCCCTCCGAACGTCACCCTGATCAATCCGCCGGACGGCGCTGAGGCGAACAGCAGCGTCACCTTCTCGTACAAGGTCGTTGACGAGCTCAGCACGGTCGAGAACTGCACGCTCTACATCGACGACGTGCCCTCCGGCGACCCTGACAGCACGATCCAGGAGGGCCTGCCGCAGTTCTTCTACCCGCGCCTGCCGACGGGTGGCCCGCACAACTGGACGACGTGCTGCTCTGACCACTACGGGAATCGCGACTGTGCGGACAACCGCACGGTCATCATCATCCCGCCGGAGCTGCGCGTGCTGGACGTGAGCGTGACGCCATCGGCGCCGTATCTCGAGGACGAGAACCTGACAATCAATGTGACGATCCTCAACGACGGCGGGAGCGATACGCAGAGCTTCTTCATCGTGCAGCTCTGGCACGGCGACCCTGCCGTCAACGGGACGCGGATCGGCAGCAACTACAGCCTCAACCTCTCGGACAAGTTCGGCAGCCACAGCAACGAGACCGTCTCCTGGTCCTGGCTCGTCGCCGACCCCGGACCGAACAGTCTCTATGTCGTCATCGACCCGCCGCTGGCGACCAACGGAACGGTGCTGGAGAGCAACGAGACGAACAACAAGTACGGGTTCAACATCACGACGCCCGCCTACACGACGTTCTTCGGGAACGTCACCTCGACCATCCTCCTGGACCGCGGGGACAACACCAGCTTCATCAACTTCAGCGGCAAGACGAACAACACCGGGCTCGTCTTCTTCACGGACAGCGACGCGACAATCGATTTCGCCAGCCTCCAGGCCTTGGGGAGGAATGAAAGCGGCCTCCCGGCCGTGACCGACTTCTCGGACGCGGATGCCCTGCTCGGCATGACGGGCTTCACGGACAGCGTGAACGCGGTGTGGGCGCAGGGGAACGACACGCCGACCGCGACGGCGACCTTCACGGTCGACAACAACCCTGTCCCCTTCGTCCCTGTCGTCAACAGCTCCGCCAGCGGCGCCTTCCGGACCGGAATCCTCTGGGACACGTCGCAGGACACCGGGAATGGTCAGTACGACGCTGGGGACAAGGAGCCGCTCGTCTTCTTCACAGCGATCAACCATTCCCGCAGTGGCGACTATGGCACCTATGATTTCGAATCTGACGTGCCGGCCCTGCTCCGCGATTATGCGGGCAGCGGCGGCGGGACGATCATGCTCTATTATGAGCTGACGTGATTCCTATGGATTGGCTCTCTATGAACCTGGACCGGCGCTCCATGAACCGGCATGATATGTTCCGGCTTTCTCCGGCTGCGTCGCTTATGGAACCGATCGCTGGCATCGGCGCACGAATCGTGCCGCATCGGACGGGAGCGGCGTATCGACAATAATGTTTATAAAGGAGCGGTGGCCGTGAGGATGAGGAAAGAGGTGGGTGGTGTTGGTCTTCAGGTCGATTGCTGAGAACGTCAAGAGCTTCTTCGTCAAGGAGGAGGAGCTCGAGCACGACGCGAAGAAGGCGCCGGACGCCGCCATCGAGCTCTATGAGAAACCGATCAGCAAGGACCATCACATCGTCGACCACAAACTCGGTGCGACGCCCCCGCCTCTGGCTTCTGGAAGCCCGGCCGCGACGCCCGTGCCGAAGCTGCCGTTCTCGAGCGCGCAGCTGAGAGAGCGGCTCGTCGCCACTGCCGCGAGGCCGTCCGAGCCGCAGCCCGCTCCCTCGTCTGCCCTTCCCGTTTCTCCGTCTTCTGCGTCCTCGCCTGTCGAGCGCCAGGAAGTGCGGCAGCCGGAGGTGCACGAGGAAGACATCTCGAGCCAGATCGCGGAGTTCGAGCAGGCGATGGGCGCGGTCCCCGGGGCTGAGGCGTTCGGCTCGGAACACGCGGTCTCCTCACCCAGGTCTCAGACGGGTGCCGCCTGGCCGTACGGTGAGGGATTCTTCGCCGATGTCGCACGGCGGCTGAAGGAACGCGGCTATGATGACGCGGCCTTGGAGAACGCGCTCGGCCAGATGAAGCGGCATCATGCCCAGCGGCACGCGGAGAGCCAGCAACGGGTCAAGCAGCAGGAGCTCGAGCACGGCTTGAGCCAGAAGCTGGCCGAGCTCCAAGGACTGGAACGGGAATGGGCGGCGAAGTCCGGCGAGGTCGAGGCTGCGCGCCAGCGTATGGCGGAGCTCGAAGGCATGATCGCCGAGCGGACCGGCGAGCTGCGGGAGCTTGTCTCCCTGATTCGCGAGCAGGGCGGGTCTCTCGATGAATCGGCACTGGAGCCTGGTTCCACACCGGGTCCCGAGTCTGTTCCCGAGTCTGTTCCCGAGTCTGCTCCGGATGTGGTTCCCAGGTCTGTTCCAGAGGCGGTGCCTGAGCAGGGTCCTCGGGATTATGGAGGCCATGTGCCTGCTCCGGAAGCCGCCCATAGCTTCATCCTTGCGGATGGCCAGGAGCTCGTGACGATGCAGGACCTGCGCGAAGCCTTGCTGTCGATGGGGGATGCCACCTTCCACCATCATGTCACGCCGGAACGGAACGATTTCTCCACGTGGATCCTGGACGTGTTCAAGGACCGGGGCCTGGCGGAGCGGGTGCGGCACGCCTCGAACAGGTATGTCATGGCCCAACTCTTAGGATAGCCGTCTTCGCTGCCGAGAGCCTGTTTGCGTCTTTGTGCTTCCTTGTGCGTCTCTGGCGTTTCATGCCTGTTGGGACAAAAGATCAGCGTTCGTGACCGGGTCGTTCAGCCCTTCTCTTCCTCGTTTTCCCATTCATGACACGGATTATATAAAACATACCGGAAGATTTATATATAAGTATACGAATTAGTATACCCAGATACACCGGCTCCCCGTCGGTGGCACAGTGCGACAAAGGTGGAAGCTAACCGGGCACAGCCCACCGGTAACAGGGCGGCCTGAACCGATTGGCTTCTGACAGCGGGAGAGAAGACTCCCAGGCAGCCAGCCTGTCCTCTCTTCCACAAGTACGAAACAATGCAGACTCGCTAGCCGCCAGGCTGCACGACAAGCTGCACAAACAAGCCAAGCAGGTGATACGCATGAAGTCCGTCCGACACCAGATTTTTTTTCCCGCCGTCATCGTGGCGATGCTGCTCCTGGCCGTCTCGGCCATCGGCTACGGTGAGCCCGCCGCTCCGCTGCACTTCGAGCGTGGAAGGAGTAGCACCTTCAACTGGAGCCAATTCAGCAATGTCCAGACGGACGCGATAGCAGGCAACATCACGCAGCTCACGCTCACAGGCATCGCCCAGACCCGCGCTTGGCAGGGCTTCTGGGGGAACGTCTCAGGTTGGATCACCTTGGACGACGCGCAGAACTACACGTTCTACAATTGGTCCGCTGCTGAGCCCCGCGGTTACGTGTACGCGAGCCTCGTCGCCGACGGCGACCCGAGCTGGGGACAGGTCCAGTGCTTCGTCCACGAGACGAACGCGACGAACTTCGACGACTTTTACAACATCTCACGCGACGCGTACGACAACGTTACGAACACCTTCGAATATCGGGGCGGCGCCTATGATACCGAATGGTACATCGTGAACAACAGCCGCTTCGGCTGCCCGAAGACCTACCCGTTCCAGAACGACGCGCGCCAGACGGTCAACTTCATCAACTCCCTGTTCTGGGACGCGTCGAAGACCTACAACATCGGCGCCGGCACCGCAGGATGGATATTCGGCACGAAGATCGAGAACAAGAACGTCAGCGACAAGACCGACCTGCCGTGCTACAACGGCCAGGACTGCGACTTCCAGCTCCTGGTGGCAGAGGATGGCCACGGCACTGACACCGCGGTGACGCCCTATTACATCTGGGTCGACATCACGGCCTGAGCCGGTGAAACCTTTCTTTTTTCCTCTTAAACCTGTTCCAAACCCTTGAAACCCTTCCCAAACCCCTTCCATAGGCATTCGCACGGAGAACGGCATGCATGCCGGCACGCACGGAAGGATTACAGAACAACGATCACGGAACGCTTGCACGGAACGATGACGGAACGCGGCGCCGCACACGCCGCTCCTGACGACATACGGCGATAACAGCGGCACGGCCGCGCACAACGGTGGCAACGATGGTGACGAAAGACCTCACAAGCCTCGGCGCATTGGCCCTCTTCGGCTTCGCGCTCTTCCTGGCCGTCCTCTTCCTCCTGCCCAGAGCTGCCGCCGACCCGACTGCCGCCTCCATCACGTCTTACTCTATTGACATCCCCACGTCCGGTTCGCCGGAAAACATGACGAGCCCGGGCGGCTCTATCACGACGATGGTGCTCGACGCCCTGCAGCAGAACCCGCGCTGGAAGGGCTATATAGGGAACGTCACCGGTTCGCTCACCTTGGACGACTCGAGCGGCAACACCCTCTTCGCGTGGAGCCTGACCGGCGTCACGATCTCCGGTGAGGTCTATGTCTCACGCTACGACAACCTCACCTTCGCCGGTTCCGCCTGCGCGAACGCCACGGTCATCAATGCTGAGGACGTGTTCAACAACATGACCGGCGGCGAAGCGGACAGCATCAACAAGACCTTCAACTATTCTCGCCACCAGGGCTTCTTCGTGACCGCAGGCACGCCGATTGTCGCGGGCGACTGCCACAGCACGTTCACTTACATCAATGATAGCGCGCAGACGAACACGACGGACGACAGCCCCTTCCAGGAGCTCCTGCTCCAGGACGCGAACGGCTACCTCATCTATGTGACGATGATTGAGGACGACAGGAGCGGCTTCACGCTCGGCAACGCCACATACGACTTCCAGGCCATCGTGGCCGAGAGCGATCAGAAGGCGAGCTCGACGCCCTTTTACTTTTACACGCAGATTTCGACATGAGGCTGAAGGAGATGCAAACGAACAACAAGCGGCTCACCGGGGCAGGCCTGGTAGTCTTCACGCTCTTCGCCGTCGTGCTGCTCTACAACGCGCTCTTCAGTTTCAGCTACGGCCATGACTGGAACTATCGCAACGTCTCGATTGATACGACGGTGAACATCACGAACTCGAAGCCTGAGGTGCTCATCGTCAACATCGACGATCCCATCACGCTCAACGCCGGCTCGACCGTGCTCGTCCAGTGCAATGCGACGGTACGCGATTGGAACGGCTGGGCGGACATCCAGAACGTCACGGCCGTCTTCTGGGACAACAGCAGCGTGAACCAGTCGAACCTTGACGACAACAACGATCATTACACGAACGTCAATTGCACCGATCCGGGCAACGACGGGAACTTCACGGCCTATTTCAGCTGCAACTTCACGGTGTGGTATTACGCCAACCCCGGCAGCAACTGGATGTGCAATGTCACGGCGACGGACAGCTACGTGTTCAATGCGACTGTCGGCAGCTCGAACTGGCTGTACAACACGACGACGGTGAGCGTCCTGCTCGCGCTGAACGTCTCGCCGACCCTGGTCGACTATGGCAACATGGCGGTCGGCGACACCTCGGTCAGCGCCGAGCAGGCGAACATCACGAACTTCGGCAACAGCGACATCAACATCAGCGTGAAGGGCTACGGCCAGACCGAGGGCGACGGCTTGGCGTTCGTCTGTGCCGTCGGCAACATCAGCATCGCGAACGAGCGCTACAGCCTGAACGCGACTGATGCCTATGCGAACTACCTCCCGCTCAACTCCACTTTCGAGATGGTTCCCGGGCTGGTCCTGCCGCAGCAGACCAACGACTCGACCCAGGTCCTCAACAACACCTACTGGAAGCTCTACGTGCCGCCTAACCCCTTCGGCGTGTGCAACGGCACGATTGTCTTCCAGGCGGAGGCGGCCTCTTGAGCCGGCACGGGCAGCGCTCGACTCTCCTGACGGGGGGCTTCACGACTCACGCTTAGCTACCACCTTTGTTACCACCGAAAACGCTTCCCCCCGGAAGCGACGTGCAAGCCCCGGGGCTTCGGCCCCGGGGTCTTTCTTTTCTCCTTGTAACACGAAATTGTTCTTTTCTTTCAGCATGAATTATCTTCTATATGGCTATTTTTTCATATATACTGTTTCTCACAGTTCTTCTCTTTCATTTGTCCATATGAATCTCACATAATAGGAAAAATATCTTACATAATAGCTTTAATTTCTTTTCTCTATCATAATATTTATAAATAACATCTTACAAGATAAGGTTCACGAGGGACAACGAGCGCGACGACATGCGCAGCGACGACGAGCAGCGACAGCGGAACGTCATCTATGTCAGTGAGCGCGCGCTCGCATTCCCTGACGACAGCTATGAGATCCTCGTGACCCAGGAGCCGAGCGTCCCGCTCAGCATCTTCTCCGGTCGGCTCAGCGCGCTCCAGGCGCTCGTCCGCTACCTCCACGACGCGCAGCAGCACGCCTTCTCGGAGATCGCCCTCCTGCTCGGGAGGAGCCAGAAGACGGTCTGGGCGAGCTATGAGCAGGCCCGGGACCGGCCCTTCGCCTTCACCGAAGGCGGCCTGAGCATCCCGATCGCACGCTTCGCGTCCCGCTCGTTCTCTCCTCTAGAGACCATCGTCGTCTATCTCAAGGCCCGCGGCTTCCCGAACATCGACATCGCGCGCACGCTCGCCCTCGACCCACGGACGACCTGGACCGCCTGGAGCCGCGCCAAGAAGAAAGGGGTGATGCCGCGATGAGCAGCGTATCCCGCGTCCTCCTGCTCTGCCTGCTTGTAGGCCCCCTCCTCCTGGCGGGCCTCCTCCTGGCGCCGCTCCCCTCGGCGCTCGCGGCGCCGCCGGGCGCGACGATCACCTACAACTGGACCGAGACGCCGACGCCGGCGAGCGCGGGCTCGAGCACCACGACCGGCGGCAGCTTCACCACGCTCGTGCTCAACGCCACGACACAGACGCCCAAATGGAAGGCCTACGTCGGCAATGTCACGGGCACGTTCACGCTCCGCGACGCGGGCAACACCTCCATCTACGCATGGGGCAGCACCTTCACGGGCGGTGAGGTCTACGCGTCGCGCGATGCCAACCCCGACTGGGACAGCATCTCCTGCGTGAACGCCGCCGCGATGAGCGCCGAGGAGAACTACCTCAACATGACGCCGGGCGCGGCGGACAACATCTCCGCCACCTTCAACGAGAGCGTGCACCGCGAGTTCTACGCCGGCACGACGCATTTCGCGCAGGGCGCCTGCCCGGCCATCGCGACCTACGTCGGTGGTCAGGCGCAGACGAACGGGGTGAACAACGTCTTCCAGGAAGTCCTGCTGCGCGACGCAACGAACTCCTTGATATGGACTGCGCTCATCGATCCCGACACCCTCGGTTATGACAATCGGGCCTTCGACTTCCAGATGATCGTGGCAGAGGACCAATATTCCGCCACGGGAAACACGTACTACTTCTGGCTCGAGCTGAGCTAGAATCCATTACATCCCCGCCTTTTTTGCGGTTTTTCGGTTGTCCGTGCTCTTTGAACATATTCTTTTCAGTATAGATGGTATATCATATTCTTTCAGCTTCAGTGCTCGTTGTAGTACTGTAGTGGAGCAATTACCGAAACATTTAAATATGAGTGTGCCTAAAAG
>CAZSAS010000017.1:0-10110 GCA_964604855.1 uncultured Methanosarcinales archaeon | reverse complement strand
CCGTTCCCCAACGCGATGCAGCTGAGGCCGTTGTCACGATGATTGTATGCTTGTTCGAGGTTGGGCAGGAATCGCAGTCCTTCGCGCTTGTAGGCGATGCCGCTTCCCTGCGCTGCGGGGGAGAACCGGGTGCTGCTCGGCCGGCCGGTGAGCACATTCACCCCTTGCAGTGCGAAGGGTTCTGCAATAGTCGCTCTATATGTCATCACTCGCGAGAACTAACCGACCTTTTATCAATCTGACGCTTCCTGGAGCTTCATGATGGCGACGGCGAGGTCGCCGTCCGCTTCCTCGATGGCTCGCCGCGCTTCCTCTTCAGAGACCTTCGCCTGCTCCGCGACGGTCTTGATGTCCTCTTCGGAGATGTCCGCCGCGGTGTCGAGGCTCTCTTCGGTCGCCTCGCCGACCACTTGCCAGGTGTGCTGGCCCATCATGTTCACCTTCGAGACCTGGGCGGGCGCGATGATGTACTTCCTGTCGGCGCAGATGACCTCGACGCGTTCCACGCCGTCGATGTCGACCTGCTTGATCCCCATCTGCTTCATCATCTGCTGCATCTGCCGGGGATTGACGCCTGGGAACATGTTGTTCACCCGAAGAATCGCGAGCCGTAGGCCTGGAGCAGGATCTCAAGGATGATGATGACGATGGCGAGGCCCACGACGTACTCCGGCTTGAGCTCGACCTTGGTCTTGACCTCGTCGTAGTACTGCGTGATTCCCGCGGTGCTCGCGGGCATCCGTATCTTGTCTCCTCCTCGTGGCATGGCTGGGATGAATCCTCCGGGCTATAAAAAGGTGACGATGGGGAGAGAATTATTTTCAATAGAGAAAAGAAATACTGCCTACCCAGGTCGCCGCACCGCTTCTGCGATTTCATTGGCGTAATCGAACACCTCGTCGAGCGTCGTGACGTTCGGCAGATGTCTATCGAACACGAACTTCCTGTCGACCACCGCACGGACCTTGATGACGCCGGACTCGTCGGGGACGTACGAGCTGAGCAGGAAGCCGTCCTGTTCCCGCATGAAGCGGAAGCCCTGCGAGAGGTCCTCGGCCAGCGAGGTGTAGCCCAGGGCGGGGATGCCTGATGCCTCTATCGGCACGGCCACGAGCATGCCACGGGTATCCCTCTGGAAACGATACCGTGATGGGTCGGCCATCGTTCGCGACTCGGGCACGCTGACGGGTTTGCCGCCCACGAGGGTGAAGCCCCACGCAGGGCCGTAGGTTTGAATCTGCCTGAGCAGCTCCTGCGGGTCGTCGCCCCAGTAGTGCCGTTCGTTCCCCCTCCCTTTGTTGAAGATATCATTGAGAATCTCGTTCATCGCTGTCGTGCTGTGCTCCCAGATCCTGAGCGGTGACGGTCGGTCCAGTACAGAATGGTTCATGAGTATCACCGCCACTCGGGAGTGGGCACGGGGTTATATGCTTAACGGAAAGAGAAGGTGCAGGGGGCCGCTAGGCCCGGTTCTGTCCCCCGCCACGATCGCTCATGGACCGGGAGCATTGACATTCAACTGAGCGGCACGAAGCCTTGCATCAGCGTGGTTGCTCGTTTCATCCCTTGAGGGCGACGTCCGCCTATCGCCGGCCGTTGCCGACCGGGACTCGGCTTCATCCCGCACCCGTCAGGGCTCGTTGCTGTAGCAGCGCCGTCCCCTTCCGAGGCCCTACTCTCGTAGGACGCATTCACGATGCCGGGACCTTCCTCAGCGGCGAACCGCCGGTAGTCAACTCGACCCCCTGCGTCGCCGGAGAACGAAAAACCCTTTATAAATCCTTCTGCGCGAGCCCCTCGAGGATGCCGGGCCCGAGCTCGTCGAAGCTTTCAATCACCAGGTCGGCAGCCCTGAGCTGCTCCCGCGAGTGGTAGCGCGTCACCAGCGCGACGCAGGCCATGCCGGCCGCCTTCGCGGCCGCGACGCCATGCGGCGCGTCCTCCACCACGACGCAGCGCTCGGGCACCACCCTCAACCGGTTCGCCGCCTCGAGGAAGAGGTCGGGCGCGGGCTTGCCCCGCTCGACATCGCAACCCGCGACCACGGTGTCGAAGAAATCCTTGTATTCGATGATGTCGAGCATCTCGTGCGCGCGTTCCTTCTCGGAAGCGGTCGCGACAGCGAGCGGTACCCCCTGCTTCTTGAGGGATTCCAACAAGGCATGCAGCGTCGGGTTGCCCTCGTGCGTCTCCCGGATGATCTCGAACTCCCGCACCGCCGACTCGGTATGGAACTTCTCGTACTCGATGTCGATGCCGTATTCCTTCTTCCACAGCTTCATGCCTTCCGAGAGCTTCATCCCGTTGAACTTGAGGAAGTCCTCCTCGGTGAACTGGTGGCCGTGCGGCGCGAGCAGCTCGTTGAACGCGATGTGCACCGCCGGGAGGCTGTCGACGAGGACGCCGTCCATGTCGAAGATGGCCGCCCAGGTCATGGCAGCTCCTCGAGGATGCTGGCGAAGAATTCCTTGTCTTTAGGGTGGGTCAAGGCCTCGGCTGCCTCGTGCTTCCAGACCCATTTCGCCGACGGATGATGCGGATCCTTGGGCGACAGGGTCTCTTGCGTCGTCGTGCAGAGGAAGAGGTGTATCTCCTTCCGCTCGCTCCGGTCATCCTTGCCGTCGAGACCGATCTTCCAGCGTTCATAGCTGCCCAGGTCCTTGACGAACTCGAACTCTTCAATGCCGGCCTCCTCCTCGACCTCGCGGCGCAGGGCGTCGAGCCACGCCTCGCCGTCCTCGATGTGGCCCTTCGGGAGGCTCCAGACCTTGTTGGGCTGCTCGACAATGCACACTTTCCCCCGCGTGTCGAGCAGGACCGCGCCGACACTGACCCGTGGCTCCATGGCTTCCACCCGGGCGGAACCTATCGCGCCATTTAAATATTTCCTGCTTCTTCCCGCTGCCATGCCCGAACAGCCGTTCATGCTCGTCTCGCTCGAGGAGGCGAAGGCGAAGAAGCTCGCGCAGGTGCTGAACAACGAGACCTGCACCAAGATCCTGAACGACTTGGCGAAGGGCAAGGATGGCACCGAGACTGAGATCGCGAAGCGGCTCAAGCTCCCGCTCTCGACCGTCCATTATAATCTCAAGCAGCTCGTCGAGGCGAAGCTCGTCACGGCCGACGAGTTCCATTACAGCGCGAAGGGCCGTGAAGTCAATCATTACCGGCTCGCGAACAAGTACATCATCATCGCGCCCGAGGAGGACCACGCCGGCTTCCTGGACACGCTCAAGCAGTTCCTGCCGGTCACGCTCGTCGTCGCGGGCGCGGCCGTCGTCCTCAAGGCCCTGAACGTCCTGAACGGCGCCACGGCTGCCGACGCCTTCGCCGCGCCGAAGCTCGTGCCCGGAGCCTGGGAGGCGGTGCCGCTGACGGTGCGCTCGATGCAGGTCGCGACTGACGGGGCCGCGCTGGCCGGCGCGAACGCCACGCCGCCCCTCCCGTCGACGCCGAGCCTGCAGCACGGCATATTCCTCACCAACGAGGTGATTATCGCCTTCCTCGTCGGCGGCCTCTTCGCCATCGCAGTGCTCATCCTGTTCGCCTACATCCGGCACTTGAAGAAGAAATGAGCATTTTTGAGAAAAGAGCGGTGTTTTTATTCCATAGGGAAACAAAATACATAAAAACCCCCTCCGCTTCCATCGTCCTCGATGGCGGGGAAGCAATTCAGCATCGGCGACGCGGAACGGCTCCTGCCGACACTTTCTCCCCTCGTCCTCCGCGCCCAGCGGCTCAAGACGAAGCTCGAAGAGTACGAAGAGGTCAGCCTCCGTCGGCGCATCATGACCGACGGCACGGAAGACCTCGAGCTGCCTGAGCCGCTCGACGCGGAGCATCAAGGACTCAAGGAGGATTTCTACAAGGCCGTCGACCGGGTGAACAACCACGGCTGCATCCTCCGCGACGTCGAGAACGGCGTCGTCGACTTCGCGACGCGCTTCGAGGGCCGGGACGTCTTCCTCAGCTGGCGCATCGGCGAGACGCGCATCACGCACTGGCACGAGAACGAGGACAACTTCGCCGGACGCAAGCGCATCCTCGAACTGCGATAGATCGCCGATAAGTTTTTTAATTCTTCAGGGCAGCGAGCGGCCATGCGCACTCTCGACGAGGAGATGCGGCTCGCGCGCGAAGCCAGGAAGCAGGCGACGCTCGACAGGCACCGCCGCGAACCGAGCACCGAGCAGAGCATGCGCCTCTCAGTCTGGGAAGGCGGCTACTACGGCCTCCTCACCGGGCTCACCCAGAGCTTCCTGGCGCCGCTCGCCCTCCTGTTCAGCGCGAGCAACCTCATCGTCAGCCTCCTCACGACGCTCCCCAATCTCGTCGGCAGCATGCTCCAGCTCCGCGCACCGGAGCTCCTCGACTGGATCAGGAGCCGACGGCTCTACATGGTCGTCTTCCTCGGCACCCAAAGCGTCGTCTGGCTCCTCATCGGCCTGCTCACGCTCATCCGGGACGAGACCGTCGCGCTCCTGCTCCTCATCCTTCTCTCCATCGCCGCCTCGTCGTTCTCCCTGCTCGTCAACCCCGTCTGGATGGGTTATATCGGCGACCTCGTCCCTGCCCACCGGCGCAACCGCTTCTTCGGCGTCAGGAACGCGATCACCGGCGCAGTCACCTTCGGCGCCACGCTCCTCGCCGGCCTCATCCTCCTCGTCTTCGACGTGCACCCCGCATGGGGGTTCCTCGTCCTCTTCATGGGCGCGGGCCTCGCCCGGGGAGCGAGCACCGCCTGCTTCTGGCGCAGCAAGGACCTGCCGGCGCCGCCGAAAGAGAAGCGGTTCAGCCTCCAGAGCTTCCTCAACCGCGTCCCGACGAGCGACTTCGGCCGTTTCGTCTCTCTCGCGGTGACGCTCCGCGTCGCGGCGTATGTCAGCGCGCCCTTCTTTGTCGTCTACCAGCTCAGCGTACTGCATCTCGACTACTTCCTCTTTACCGTCCTCCAGCTCGCCGCCCTCGTCAGCAGCTTCCTCAGCGTCCGCTACTGGACCGAGGTCGCGGACAAGCAGGGCAACCGTCACGTCCTGCTCTACTCCAGCCTCCTCATCGCGTTCTTCCCCCTCCTCTGGCTCACGACGACCGCCTTCCCAGCGCTCCTCCTGTTCCAGCTCTTCAGCGGCGTCGCCTGGGCGGGCTTCAACCTCGCGAGCAGCAACTACATGCTCGAGGCAACGTCGAGCAAGAGCCGGATGCGTCCGATCGCCTACTTCAACCTGCTCAACAACGCCGCCATCTTCGTCGGTGGCCTCGCAGGCGCCTTCCTGCTCTGGTTCGCAGGCCTCGTCATCGCGAACCCGGCCGCGCCCTTCCTCATCGTCTTCGGCGTGAGCGGCGTGCTCCGCCTCGCCGCCGCCGTCCTCGCGCGTCCGAACCTGCGCGAGCTCCGCTTCCTCGAGATTCCCGTGCGTCGCGGCCTCGTCACGAGCTTCGTCACCCTCCTGCCCCAGCAGGGTCTCGTCATCCAGCGGTACGCTCCGGTCGGCGACTACGTCATGGAGCGCCTGCACCATGCCCGCAGGACGAAGGACGAGTTCGACGAGTTCGAGAAGGTCGGCGTGCCGAAGCATGTCGTGAAGCGGATGCAGCCGAAGGAGCGCGAGCTCATGCGTGACCGCTTCATCGAACGCGCCGGCGGCAAGCTCCCGAAGCGGCCGCGCGGGATGAAGAAGTGACCTCGCTGAAACGATGTCCTAGAATCCCGCGAGGTGGCAGCCCTCGTCGAAGCGGACGGCGCGGGGGCCCCTATAGCGTTCCATCGTCACGCGCTCCCTGCTCAGCCGCATCGCGTCGAGCATGCGGAACACGTTGCCCGAGAACATCGCGCCGCGCACCGGCACCTTACCCTTCTCCGTGTATCGGTAGCCGAGCCTGATCTCCGCGCTGAAGTCGCCGCTCAGGCTGTTCGGGACGAAGCTGGAGAAGCTGACGATCTCGACCGTGCCGGGGCCGAAGAGCCGCGACTCGTCCTCTTCTCCCGGAGAGAGCTCGATGACGCCGAGCGCGCCGGTCGGCGGCACGCCGGCATAGTGCGCGAAACGCTGGTTCGCGACGAAGCCCGCGCACACCCCCTTGTCGACCAGGACGATGCGCTTGCTCGGCGTTCCCTCGTTGTCGAAGCGGCCGCTCGCCGGATTGTACGGGATGAAGGGGTTGCTGGTGAGGGTGATTCCCACATTGCGCGTCACCGGGCGGCCTTGCGCGAAAACGCTGAGCTTGCGGTGCTTCGCCTGCGCGTTCGCGTGCGTCACGATGGGCGATTGCGCCAGGTTCGGCGCCCAGAACTCGCGGAGCGCGACCCCGCGCAGGATGATGCCCTTGTCCTGCACGCCTTTCCACTCCTGGGCGTCGAGCACGTCCCGCGCCGCCCGGGCCGCTTCCTTGACGAAGCTGCGCGGGTCGAAATCCGCGAGCCGGCCATAGGTGAGTGCCTGGTGGAATTCCTGCTCTTCGCCTTTCTTCCTGGCCGCAATGATGATCTCGACGAAGAGCGTGGTGTGCTCGCTCTTCCCTTTCAGCCCTCGGCTGTTCAGCACGGTGTTCTTCGTGCGTGTCAGGTAGATCTCTGCGTGGTTGAGCCGTACCCCCTGTTCCCGCTTCGCCGCGAGCCGCAGCGCGTCCCAGAGCTTGAGCGTCACCGCTTCGGGCGCTCCGTCGTCGAATGCAGCCTTGATGTCCGCGTCCGCGGTCTCGACGCGCGCGTAGCGCTCCTTGTCCGGCAGCGGCCAGGCCGGCTTCTTCGCGGTCGCGGCGATGATGAGCGCGTCCTTCACGCGTCGCTTGATTTCCCCCTCGTCGTCCGTGAAGAGCGTGAACTTCGCGTCGCTCATCTTCCTGCCGTAGTCGCGATAGATCGTGACTTCCGCCTGGTCACGGGCGCTCTCGATGCCCGTCTCGACATCGCCGTTCGTCAGGTGGAGCGTGCTCTTCTGCTGTTCCTGGTAGAGGACGCTCCAGTTGTCCAGCCCGAGGCTCGCCAGCGTCCGGAACACCTTGTCGAGCTTCATGAGAGGATCACATCCTTGACGAGCAGCCACGGGCCGCCTTCTGCGACGCGCACCCAGTCGTGGTGCCCTTTGCCGCATCTCCCGGTGCCCGGAAGCGAGAACTCCTTCGAGACCGCCTGGATGTTCTTGAGCATGGTTGGGAGGTAGCCGGTCATGCCGATCTCGTAGTACAGCTTGCCGGTCGGCCTGCCGTTCTTCACCCGCTCGGCGATGACGCCCTGGATCTGGATGCCCCAGCCTTTCGGGTCTTCCATGCCGCCGCTCGCGTTGTGCAGGATGAGCCCGTCCTCGATACGTGCGAGCATGTCACGCTTCGCGTCCGGTCCGGGTTCGAAGAAGGTGTTGGTCATGCGCGCGTACACCTTGTGGTCGAAGCTCTCGGCGCGGCCGTTGCTGCTCCGCGGCACGCCGAGCCTGGCCGCGCTGTACGCGTCCGTGAGGGGGCGGTTGACGACGCCCTTGTCCACCATGAGCGTCTTGGTCGCGAGCCAGCCCTCGTCGTCGAAGAAGAAGAAGCCGTGCGCGCCCTTCTCGAGCGGGCCGTCGGCGATGCTCACTTTCGTGCTCGCGATGCGCTTCCCGAGCCATTCCTTCGCCTGGGCCCGTCCTTTGAGGATCGTGTCCGCTTCCATGCCGTGCCCGAAGCTCTCGTGCGCGAGCAGGCCGGTCATCTGTGGCGTGAGCAGGCAGTGGTACTTGCCCGGTGCGAGCTTCTCCGCGCGGGCGACCTTCTCCGAGAAGCGGTTGATTTCCTTGAGTTCCTTGTCGGTGACCGCGACGCATTCCCACCCGTGGTCGTAGAAGCTCTTGAAATGGTAGCGGATATCCCCTTCGTCGCTCTTGATGAAGGCGACGAGGATGATGAGGCAGCCGCTGATCTCCTGCGACAGCTTGCGGTGCCTGTTCGCGAACACCTTGGTCTCGCGCATCTCCTCGTAATAGATGCGCGCGTTGACGAGGCGTTTCGAGAGGTCGAGGAAGCGGGCGTGGATGGCCTTCACGGTCGCGATCTTCTTGGTGAGCCTGACCGTCGCGGGATCCTGCTCGCCCAAGGCCTTGTAGTCCGCGTCGAGCGGCTCCTTCGGCAACTCAAGCCTGACCCTCGTGCGCTTCTCCTTATGCTTTCCCAGGGCCTTCGCCGCCTGTTGCAGCGCTTCTCCGTTCCAGCCGCTCAGTCCGCGCTCGTGCCAGCGCTCGCCGTCGAAGACGCGCAGTTTCACCCCCTCGTCGGTCTGCCGGCCGATGTCCGTCGAGGAGTTGTCCTTGTTCACGCCGAGGCTCTCCTCGCGGAGGTAGAGCGCGTCGCCGTAGCATCCGCCCTGCTCGAGCAGGGGGACCAGCTTCGCGAGGAAATCCTTCTTAGCCCTTATCTCAGAACCCATGCGTGCGGTGCTCCACGGGCGTTTTAAATAAGTTATGCTTTGCGATAGGTCACGATCTCGAACCCGTCATGCTGCTCGCGGCCCGTCTCGCGCCACCCGTCCCTCCCCCACTCGGGAAAGAAGGTGTCCGCCTCGTAGCTGCCCTGCACGTTCGAAAGGATCATCCGCGTCGCGAGCCCCCGTTCGAGCGCCTCCCTGTAGACCTCGGTGCCGCCGACGTTGTAGACCTCCCCGATGCCGAGCGCCGCGCAGTAGGCGAGCGCCTCGTCCATGGACGGGAAGACGCGATAGGAGCCGTCCCCTGGCTGCACGAGCGTCCTGCTCAGCACGAGATAGCGGCCGGCACGTCCCTGCACGTTCGCGAGCGTCCGCCTGCCGAGCAGCACGGTCTTGCCCCTGATGAGCCGTTGGAAGTGCGCGAACTCCTCGGGGATGTCCCAGGGCAGCTCGCCGTCCTTGCCGATGGCGCGGTTCTCGGCGAGGGCCGCGAGGATGATGTGCTCCATCGTCATGCGCCCAGCGTGTAGGTGACGAGATCGAACCCGTCGTGTCCCTCACGATGCGTCTCGTGCCACTCGCCGCCCGGTTCGGGGAAGAAGGCGTCGCCCTCATACGCTTCCTTCAGTTCGGTGATGATCAGCTTCTCCGGCATCCTCTTCTCCAACGCCTCCTTGTACACCTCGGCGCCGCCGATGATGAAGGCCTTCTCCGCGCCCGCGCGCTCGCACAGCGCGAGCGCCTTCTCGATGGACGAGGCGACCATGTAGCGCTTGTCGTCCGGCAGCGGCATGCTCCTGCTCAGCACGATGTTGACCCGTTCCGGCAAGGGCCGGCCGAGGCTCTCGTACGTCTTCCGGCCCATGATGACCGCGTGCCCCGTCGTTGCGCGCTTGAAGTGCCGGAAGTCCTCGCTGATGTGCCAGGGGATCCTCCCGTCCTTCCCGATGACGCGGTTCCGCGCCACGGCCGCGATGATGACAGTCTCCATTTTAGACGGCGATCGGCGCCTTGATCGGCGGGTGCGGGTCGTAGCCCTCGAGCTCGAAGTCCTCGAAGGTGAAGTCGCCGATCTCTTTCTGTTCGCCCTTGATGTTCATCCTCGGCAGCTTGCGTGGCTCCCTGCCGAGCTGCTCGCGCGCCTGCTCGAGGTGGTTCTTGTAGAGGTGCAGGTCGCCCGAGGTGTGGACGAACTCGCCCGGCTCGAGACCGGTCACCTTGGCCATCATCATGGTGAGCAGGGCGTAGCTCGCGAGGTTGAAGGGCAGGCCGAGGAACGAGTCGACGGTGCGCTGGTAGAGTTGGCAGCTCAGCTTGCCGTCGTTGACGTAGAACTGGAACATGGTGTGGCAGGGCGGCGGCGCTCCCGTCTGGTCCTCCACCAGGCTGAGGATGTCGGCGACGTTCCAGCCCGAGACGATGATGCGGCGCGAGTGCGGGCGTTCCTTGATCTCCTTGATCGCCCACGCGATCTGGTCGTAGGGCTTGCCGTCAGCGCCTTGCCAGCGTCGCCACTGCTTGCCGTAGACCGGACCGAGGTCGCCCCATTGCTTGGCGAACGCGTCATCGTCCCGCACCTTGTCGACGAACCACGTGAGCTTCTCCTTCCACGCGTCGGAATACATCGGCAGTTCCTTCTCGAGCTTATTCTTCTCGACGTATTTCTGGAAGGCCCACTCGTTCCAGATCCTGACGTTGTTGCGGACGAGATAGGTGAT
>CAZSAS010000016.1:7917-10285 GCA_964604855.1 uncultured Methanosarcinales archaeon | reverse complement strand
CGGCCGCTGCACAAACGCTTCCCGAAAAACCCGGACGTGCCGGACGACCTGCGCAAGGCCTTGGCGAAGAGCAGGAAGGCACAGGCCTTCTTCGACTCTCTGGCGCCGAGCTACCGACGCATCTACATCCTCATGGTGGAGCGGATGAAACGCCCCGAGACGCGGATGCGGAAGGCGCGGCTCGTCGCGGAACGGTGCACGGCAGGCAAGAAGCCCGCTGAGCCCTGAAAAAGTATAAAAAGACCATGAGGAAGGGAAGGATATGCGAAGCCTGGCGGCGCTGATTCTGGTCTCCTTCCTCGCTTCATTCCTGTCTCCCATCGTCTTCGCCGACACGGCACCGAGCCAGGAACTCTACGACTACGACCGGCTCACGCTCAGGCTCGGCCTCGACAACACGATCAGCATCATCCCCGAATCAGGCGCGGCTTCCGTCGAGGAGCTCGTCGCCGAGCTGTCGTGGTGGCCGCGCGACACCTATCGGCAGGAGGTCGTTGACTATACGACCACGCCGAGAAGCCTCGCGCATGGCGATACGCTCGAGTTCACCTGGCATCGGCCGCCGCTCGGCGACACGCAGTTCAGACTCGACGCGCGCATCGCGACGAGCGACCAGCCGCTCCCGGTGACGGAGAAGATCGCCTTTCCCATAGAGACCATGCCTGCGAGCATCGCCTCCTACCTCCAGGTCGGCAAGCTCATCGACACCAACGAGGATATCAAGAAGCAAGCCTACGCCCTCGCGGCCGGCAAGGACGACCTGTTTGAGGTGGTGTACACCGTCGCTGACTGGGTCACGACGAACATCGCGTACAACCTCACCACGCTGACCGCGGACGCGACGGAGCCGAGCACCTGGGTGTTCGCGAATCGGTATGGCGTGTGTGACGAGATGACCGCGCTCTTCATCAGCCTGCTTCGCAGCTTGGGCATACCAGCAAGGTTCGTGGGCGGCATCAGCTACACCAACCTGCCAGAGTTCGCCAAACCCTGGGGTGGGCACGGCTGGGCGGAAGTATGGTTCCCTGGCACCGGCTGGGTCCCGTTCGACGTCACCTACGGCACGTACGGCTATGTCGACGCGACGCACATCAAGCTTAAGGACAGCATCGACGCGGGCGGGAGCAGCATCGACTTCACCATGACGGCGCGCGACGCCAATCTCCTGACGCGGAGCCTTGACATCGACGTCCAGGTGCTCGAGAAGCGCAAAGTGCAGCAGCAGCCGTTCACCGTCACGCTTGAACCCTTCGACCGCGAGGTTGGCTTGGACAGCTACAACCTCATCACCGCGACGGTGCGGAACAATCTCCAACAGTACGTCAGCACCCGTTTCGAGCTGGCCAGGACGCAGAACGTTGAACTCCTCAGCCCGCGCGAGTACAACCTCCTGCTCAAGCCGAAAGAGACCAAGACCCTCCAGTTCCTCGTCAAGACCGGGCTCTCACCCGGTTTCCGGTACGAGTTCCCGATCAAGATCTACGCTGGCTTCCGCGAGCTCGCGAGCACGAGCTTCGAAGCCAGGCAAGGCATGAACAGCTACGTGTCGAGCTTCTTCGACAGCTACTTGGCGGTCACGAGCAAGACGCTGCCGTACAACGACGAGGCCGACCTCCAGTGCGCGTCTGCAGCGGAGGCGGCCTCCGTCGGTCAGTCGGTCACCGCTACCTGCACGCTCACGAACAAGGGGCGTGCCCAGCTTCAATCGGTGCAAGGCTGCATCGCGAAGCAGTGCGGACGCCTCGACATCGCCGCAGAGGGGAACGCCTCGTTCTCCGCCGAGCTTCCCTGTGGCACGAGCGGCGTGAAGAGCGTCCTGGCCACCGCCAGCAATCGGCTCATCAGCGCCTATCAGCTCATCCAGTACGAATGCGTCGACGAGGCGGCAATCGAGATCGGGGACCTCCAGCATCCGGACAGCCTCGGCTTCGACGAGACGGGAGAGATAGCGCTGACCTTGCGGAAGACGAGCGTCACGCTCCCCGAAAACGTCAAGCTCCGCATCGAGCACGACAACTTCTATGAGGGCTGGGACATCGCCCAGCTCATCGAACCGCAGCGTTTCAGTCTGGGCGTCCGGGGTAGCGATCTCGACCTGGAAGGCAACGAGATCCTCGTCCAGGTCACCTATCAAGACAAGCTCGGGAAAGAATACGTGACGGAAAAACGCTTCACGATCCAGCCGCGCGACTTCGACTTCGGACAGCGCTTCCAGGTCCGCATGTACAACGCGGAACGGTGGCTGGAGAAGCTCCTTGGCTGATTCAAGTGGCTCTCGATGTCAACCCGAGCTTCTGCAAGGCCTCGAGGTCCTCCACCGCGACTCTGCCCACGAAGAGCCGCTCGATGGTCCGGGACGGCAATCCCC
>CAZSAS010000016.1:0-7907 GCA_964604855.1 uncultured Methanosarcinales archaeon | reverse complement strand
TCGCGAGGCCCTTGAGATAGATGAGGTCTTTCGTGAACGCGCCGGCTTTGGAAGTGTCGCCGAGGCCGCGCTTCGCCTTGAACGCGAGCCGGTAGGCGCTCTCCTCGCTGAAGTGCTCGCGCAGGCAGGCATACGCGTCGCGGAAGCCCCCGTTCAGCGCGTGATGCACCGCGAGGACGAGTCCTCCCTTCGTCTTCAGGCTCTTGTCGCTGCTCACGCCGGCGCGTTCCTCCATCACGCCGGCCAGGCCTTCCTCCGTCGTCTCGTATTCTGCCGTGCCCATGATGAAGAGCTTCCACTCCTGCTCCGCTCCGTTCATGGCGCGCCGGGCGTGGACGCCGAGCTCGTGCACCGCGAGCTTCTTCACGTCCCGCTCGCAGAACATCGAGCCCTTCCGGATGTAGAGCGTCTTCTTCGGCAACACGCAATCGGCCCGCGAGGCCATGCCGTCCTTCTCCGCCACGGTGCAACGGAGCCCGAGCTTGTCCGCTTCCGCCTGGAGCATCCTGGTGGCCTGCGCCGAATCGATGGTGGCCTCCATCTTCTGGCTTTCCAGATGGAGCAAGGTCTTGGCGTGCTCGAGTAAGGCCTTGTCCGGCCTGCTGTAGTAGGCGAGCGAGTGCTGCGTGAAAGCCTCGTCACCCCTGTTCGCGAGCATGCCGAGCCAGGCCTGCAGTTTGTCCGTCTTCTGCAAGAGGAGGCAACCGATCACGTCTTCCCGCTGGCCGCCCAGTTCCCGTCTCAGGCCCTCAAGCCTGGCTGTCAGGGCTTCGACGTCGAACGGAAGCGCCGTGTAGCTGAACTGCGGCTCGTAGTCGTCGCTCGCGAAGAAACGCTCCCGCTCCTCGACAAGGTTCGCCGGCTGGAGATAGCTGAGATGCCAGACCTGTTTCCAGATGGCGAACAATGCCTCGTCGAACGCATGCAAGTCCATCACGGAACGGGCGTCCGTGTCCTATTTAAGATTTTCCAGGAGAAACTATTAAAACCCGCCCGGACTCAGGCACGGCATGGCGACCAAGACGACAGGCATGAAGATCATCCCGGACACGAGCGTCCTCATCGAAGGGCTCCTCTCGAAAGCGATCAGCGCAGGTTCCTTGACGAATCCCAGCGTCATCATCCACGAAGCGAGCGTCGCCGAGCTGGAGCACCAGGCGAACCAGAGCCAGGAGAAGGGCTATCTCGGCCTCGACGAGATCGGCGCGCTCCAGGTCCTGACGGGAAAGGGCGAGCTCACCCTCGCCTTCAAGGGGGAGCGGCCGACCGAATGGGACATCCAAGAAGCGAGAAGCGGCGCCATCGACAGCCTCATCCGGGAGCTCGCCTTCACCGAGCACGGCACCCTCTGGACGGCAGACAAGGTGCAGGCGACGGTCGCGAGGGCCAAAGGCGTCCCTGTCGAGTTCCACGAGATGGTCGCCGAAGGCGAGATGGATATCGAGCGGTTCTTCACGCCCGAGACGATGAGCGTCCACATCAAGGAGGAATGCACGATTAAGGCGAAACGGGGGAGGCCGGGCGCGTGGGAATTCGCAACGGTCACGACGGAGAAGGCGACGCGCGCGGACATCGAACGCTACGCCAAGCAGATCGTCGAGACGGCCCAGGTCCGGAGGGACGGCTTCATCGAGATCGAACGCGCCGGGAGTACGATCTGCCAGGTCGGCCGCTATCGCATCGTCATCACCAGGCCGCCGTTCAGCGACGGGTATGAGATCACTGCGGTGAGGCCCGTGACGCACCTCGCCTTAGAGGATTACAAGATGAGCGACAAGCTCAAGGAACGCCTGGATGCGCACGCCGAAGGCCTGTTGATCGCGGGCGCGCCGGGGCACGGCAAGAGCACCTTCGCGCAGGCATTGGCGGAGCACTACGCCAAGCAGCAGAAGATCATCAAGACCGTCGAGGCGCCGAGGGACCTCGTCCTCGCTGCTGACATCACGCAATACGCGATGAGCCATGGTAGCCCGGAGGAGATCCATGACATCCTGCTGCTCTCCCGGCCGGACTACACGATCTTCGACGAGATGCGGAACACCGACGACTTCGCCCTCTTCGCCGACATGCGCTTGAGCGGCGTCGGCATGATTGGCGTGATGCACGCGACGAAAGCCATCGAGGCGATCCAGCGCTTCCTCGGACGCATCGAGCTCGGCGTCATCCCGCACGTCGTCGACACGGTCGTCTTCATCAAGGACGGCGCCATCGGCTCGGTCTACTCCATCAAGATGACCGTCAAGGTCCCGTCGGGGATGACGGAAGCCGACCTCGCGCGGCCGATCGTCGAAGTCCACGACTTCGAGTCCGGCAAGCTCGTCTTCGAGCTCTACACCTACGGCGAGCAGACCGTCGTCATCCCCGTCTCGGGCGAGGCGAAGCAGCCGGCCGTGAACAAGCTCATCGCAAAAGGCGTGAAGGACTACTTCCTGAACTACACCGACCGCGTCGAGGTCGCGATGGACGGCGGCAAGGCCCAGGTGAGCGTGCCGGCAGACCTCCTCCCCGAGATCATCGGCCGCGGCGGCGAGACCATCCGCTCGATAGAGCAGGAGCTCGGCGTGAAGATCGACCTGCATGAGCTCGCGGGACGCGAGTCCGGCGGGCGCGAGTCTGGAGGACGCGGTGACTTTCACTCGAAGAATCGCAAGAAGAAGCTGAAAGGCAAAGAGAAGAAGTTCAAGAAAGGCAGACGTTAGAGATAATGCGAGAAGCGCACCATGTTCAACTCGAAATACGTCCGGGAGCACGCCGAGGAGCTGAAGGACACGCTGAAACGCCAGAAGCGCGACAAGGAGCTCCTGCCCGTCCTGTACGAGGTCCTCGAGCACGACGAGACCTGGCGCGCGCTCAAGCACGAGACGGACGGCCTGCGGAAGCGGCGGAACGAGCTCAGCCAGCAGGTCAACGAGACGAAGAAGCGGGGCGAGGACGCGCTCGCGCTCATCAAGGAGGCGGGCGCGATCCCCGGCCGGATCAAGGACGTCGAGGAGCGCATGGCGAAGCTCGAGGACGAGTACCTGAAGCCGCGCCTCGCCAAGCTGCCGAACCTCATGCACAAGGACGTGCCCTTCGGCAAGGACGAGACCGAGAACCCGGAAGTGAAGCGGTGGGGCGAGCCGAAGAAAGGCGTGCCGAAGCTGAACCACGTCGCGCTCTGCGAAACAAAGGGCTGGGCCGACTTCGACGCGAGCGCCCGGCTCTCTGGCAACGGCTTCTACGTCCTGAAGGGCGAGCTCGCCCTGCTCAACCGGGCCCTGCTCCATTACGCCATCGAGAAGATGACGGGCAAGGGCTACACCTACATCGAGCCGCCGCTCATGGTGCGCAAGCACGTCCTCGACGCCGCGATGGACAGCGAGGGCTTCCGCCAGAGCATCTACCGCGTCGTCGGCGACGACGCGGACCCGCTCTGTCTCATCGGCACGGCCGAGCACCCAATCCTCGGCCTGCACGAAGGCGAGACGCTCAAAGCCGAGGAGCTGCCGAAGAAGTATGTCGGGTACAGCATGTGCTTCCGCCAGGAGATCGGCAGCCACGGCATCAACGAGAAAGGGCTGTGGAGGACGCACCAGTTCAACAAGGTCGAGCAGTTCGTCTTCTGCCTGCCCGAGCAGAGCGAAGCGCTCTACGACGAGCTCATGGCGAACAGCGAAGAGATCCTCCGGGAGCTGGAATTGCCGTACCGCGTCGTCGAGATCTGCACCGGCGACCTGGCGTTGTGGAAGCACCGCAGCCACGACCTCGAGGTCTGGCGCCCGACCGTGCAGGGCTATGGCGAAGTGATGTCCCTCTCGAACTGCACCGAGTACCAGGCGATGAGCCTCGGCACGCGCTACGTCCGCAAGGACGGCGAGCGCGGCACGCCCCACACCCTGAACAACACGGCCCTCGCAAGCTCGCGCATCATGGTCGCCATCCTCGAGAACCATCAGAACGCGGACGGCACGGTCACGGTCCCGAAAGCGCTCCGGAAGTTCATGGGCGGCAAGTAGAAGATGGGGTGTTGAGGATGCCGCAAGACCCCCCCCGCGACGGTATCGAGGTCAAGGACCACCTGGACAGGGACGTGAAGACGCTGTGCGCGTACTGCGGCAGGCAGTTCGAAGTGGATGAGGTCGTGGTCGAGAAGGAGATCGACGGCCGCGTCTGGAAGTTCTGCAACGAGGCCTGCCTCGACGACTTCCGGGACGCCTATGACTTCCGCGACCCTGAACACCTGGAAGAGGAAGGCGACACCGGCGTCCATGTCGGCAAAGAAGAGGAGTGAGCTACTTCCTCGCTCGCTTCCGCTTCCCTTCCTTCACCTGCTTCTCCACGAGGATGTCGCTGTCCTCAGGGTCCTCGAAGCGGCCGAAATCATCATCCAGGTCCTCAAGGTCGTCCCGGTGCGCTTTCCGGAAGCGCTTCAGCAGTTCCCGTTCGTCCTCCATATCCATACCTGTGCCGTGTTTTTCCCACTTTTATGTTTTCCCGTCCCGCACCTCCTCCTGCCAAGACGCAACCCCTTGGCTCCCTAAAAATATTTAAACCAGGAAGGGGAGAATGGCGGTGAGAGGTGGGCACGTAGTGAAGATTCCCGGATGGGCATACGCGGGCGTCGGCCTGGCGATCGCGCTCTACAGCAAGTTCGTCGAGACCAGGACCGAGGGAGGCAACCCCCTCATGGGCTTCTTCTTCTGGATTGGCATCGCCATCCTCGTCTTTGGCGTGTTCAAGCTCCTCACTGCCTTCCTGCTCAAGGACAAGGAACCCAGGCCGAAAGGCCAGGTCAACCCCGGCCAGCGGCCGCCGGGCGCGCGCGACGCGATCTACTGCCATCGGTGCAACGCCAAACTGCACCCCCAGAGCAGGTACTGCAACTGGTGCGGGACGCAGCAGTAGGAGAAGAAGGTCATCCCCAGCTCTCGTGCCGCACCTTCTCGTTCGGCACCCCTGCGTCGGTGAGGAGCTTGACGATGGCGTCGACCATCCTGCCGGGTCCGCAGGTGTAGAAGGTCTTGCCTGCGAACGAGCTGAGATGCGTGAGCAGCGTGTCCTTGTCGAAATGGCCGAGCTCGCCGTCCCAGCCGTCCGGCTCCTCGCGGGTCAGGGTGAGGACCACATGGACGTTCTCGAGCGTGTCCAGCTCGCGCAGCTCCTGCTCGCACACGATGCGGTTGCGCGTCCTGTTCGAGAGGAAGAGCCAAAACTGCCTGTCTCTTATGCCGTAGTCGCGCACCCAGCGGAGGAGCGAGAGGAAGGGGGTGATGCCGACGCCGCCCGCGATGGTGACGATGTCGCTGTCCAGGTCGTGCATGAACTGCCCCATGGGTCCGACGCTCTCGAGCTGCGCGCCCGCCGTCTGCTCGAAGAGCCTTGTCGTGAATTCCTTCTCTTTCTTGACGATGAGCTCGACCTCGCTTGCTGCTTTCGGCGAGCTCGCGATGCTGAACGCGTGATAGCGCGTCTCGCCGGGGAAGCGGAGATCGATGAACTGGCCGGGCACGAAGTTCATCGGTTCGCTCAGTCCGAGCCTGAACCACTTCACGTCGTCGGCGTATTCCCGGATGTCGAGAATCGTCGCGGCGAGCTTCTTGGGCCTTCCGGTCATGGGGAGAGGCCCTGTTTTGTCGTTTAAAAAGCTTGCTATGCGGGCGGGCAGAAAACTTTTAAACCGCCCCGGGTCGCGCCATCTCCGCTGGCGAGGAAGAACGCACAGAAGGCGCCCGGAAAGAGGACGCGTGGAACGAGGGCGCCTGACCGGACCCGTGTGCACGAGATTGCCGACAACAAGCCGACTGCTCCTCCCGAGGATGTCATGGACGAGAAGGGTGCCGTGGACGGGAAGGCTCCCGTCGCTGTCTGGCGCCGGGTCTGGCACTTCATCTGGCACGAGGACAGCCTCGCGAGCTGGCTCGTCAACATCGTCCTCGCCTTCGTCATCATCAAGTTCCTTCTCTACCCCGGCCTCGGCCTCGTGCTCGGCACGCAATTCCCTGTCGTCGCGGTCGTGTCGAGCAGCATGGAACACCACCCTGCCGACTTCGACGCGTGGTGGGCCGCGAACGAGGACTTCTACCTGGCCAGGAACATCACACGATTCGACTTCCTCACCTACCCCTTTAGGAACGGCTTCAGCAAGGGCGACATCATGATACTCGCGGGCGTCGACTCCGCGACGGTCGCTCGGGGACAGGTCATCGTCTACTGGAGCCGCAAGCCTTATCCCATCATCCATCGCTTCATCGGGAACAATCCTTCAGAGCCCGCATTGCTCATGAGCAAGGGCGACAACAACCCGGCCATGGTGCAGACCTTCGACCTGAACGAGTACCGTATAGCGCCCGACCTGGTCGTGGGCAAGGCGATCCTGAGGATTCCCTATCTTGGCTACGTCAAGATATGGGCGGTCGAGCTCCTCAACACCCTCTTCCCAGCCTCGGCCGCGCCGTTGTAGCCCTGGGCAGTCATCCCTTTCTCCCCCGTCCTCGCCTTTCCCCTCTCTTCCCTTCTCTCTTTCTTCCCCTTTCTCTTCCCTTGCGCAAGTGAAAGGGCGGGTGCAGCACGGCTGCAGCGGAGTGGCAAGCAGGGACGGGATGGAGGCCGTCGGGGGTCATCAGCAAAGCGCAAGATTTTTAAACGGCCCCCGAGCCTCGGCGCTTCAAGATGCTGTTTTGCCCGAAATGCGGCGCGATTCTCAAGCCCAAGCAGGAGAAAGGCAAGCGCTTCCTCGCGTGCGGCTGTGGCTACACGAACCGGAAGGAGCGGGCCACCATCTCCGAACGGGCGATCGGGAAGGAGACGATTGAGGTCATCAAGGAAGGCAGTGACCAGAAGCTTCCCGAGACCGAGGCCGAGTGCCCGAAGTGCGGCCACGACAAGGCCGGTTTCTGGACTGCGCAGACGCGTGGCGGGGACGAGCCCGAGACGCGCTTCATGAAATGCCTGTCGTGCAGCCACACCTGGCGCGACGCGAATTGAGATCATGGATTTCCTCCAGATACTCCTCCCTAAAAACCGTATTCTCATCCTCGCGAGACCGAACAGCGGGAAGACCGAGATTCTGGAGTACAGAGAGAAGGAGGACTTGTTCGTCGTCGCTGTCAAGGCGCCGCCGGTCGACGGGAAGGCGAATGCCGAGATCGAGCGCTACTTTTCGAAGACCCTCAAAAAGAAAATACGAATCATAGGGGGGAAGAGAGGGAAAAGGAAGATCCTGGAAGTCAGCTAGCTCCCTTCTTCCGCCCCTCGATCCGGGAGAAGTCGATGACGATCTTCGGCATGCTCGGGGTGTACTGACGGTAGGTCACGCCCGTCATGTCGAGCATGCGGCGGCTGGCCTTCATGGTCTCGAGGCTGTGGTACTTGTCCGAGACGTACACGACTTCCCTGATGCCGGATTGGATGATGAGCTTGGTGCATTCGTTGCAGGGGAAGAGCGCAACGTAGAGCGTGCAGCCCTTGACGTCGGCCGTGTTCTTGTTCAGGATAGCGTTGAGCTCGGCGTGGCAGCTGTACGGGTATTTGGTGTCGACCCAGGACTCCGCCTCGCGATCCCACGGCAGTTCTTCATCGCTGCAGCCCCATGGGAAGCCGTTGTACCCGATGCCGACGATCTTCTTCTCCTTGTTGACGATGCAGGCCCCGACCTGCGTGTTCGGGTCCTTGGAACGCTGCGCGCTGAGGAAGGCGACGCCCATGAAATAATCCTCCCAGGAGAGGTAGTCCTGGCGCTTTGTCACCTTGGGCCCTGCCGCCTTCAGGCCTTGTCGGCCCGGGACGCGCTTGTCTGCAGTCTCATTCCCGGACGAATTCTCCACGCTCTCACCCGATCGTCCGCACCCACGCGACGAACTTCCCAATCTCGTTCCTGAGATCGTCAAGGGACACCTCATTATTTATCAAGTAATCGGCCATCGCCGTCG
>CAZSAS010000015.1:0-11091 GCA_964604855.1 uncultured Methanosarcinales archaeon | reverse complement strand
GGTCAGCCAGGGCTCCCAGGTGACGGCGGCGTCGACCCGCCCGGCGACGAACGCGGCGCCGGCGTCGCCCGCGGTCATGTTCTGGGTCTGGACATCCTTGAACGACAGTCCCGCCTGCTTGAGCAGGACGCCGAGTTCCTGGAGCTTCTCTGCCCCAAATACGGCATGGGTCCTAATCTCGAAATCGAACGCTTCCATCATGTCCTCCTCAATTCACCGTCGTTTCTTTCCGCTTCGCCGTGCCGATCACCCTCGCCGGCGCTCCGGCGACGATGCTCCCTGCCGGGACGTCCTTGAGGCAGACGCTGTTCGTCCCGACGATGGCGCCCTCGCCGACCGTGATGTCCCCGAGGATGCGCGAGCCACCGAAGACTGTCACGCCGTCCCCGATCGTCGGGCGTTTGCAGTCCTTGTCGCCGAGCGTCACGTTCTGGTAGATCGTGACGTGGTCGCCGATCCTGCAGCGCGCCGCGATGACCGTGCCGACGCCGTGATGCACGAGGAAGGCCTTGCCGATCTCGGCCGAGTAGTAGATCTCGATCCCGGAGAGGACGCGGCCGAGCACCGAGTACTTGAGCGCGATTCTCTCCTTCCCCTGCTTGAAATATGCGTGCGCGATGCGATAGAGGAGGGTGTTCTGCAGGCTCGGGGCGAGCGCCACCTCGTCGAGGTCGACCGCCTGTGCACTGGGGAAGTATCGTCGGTAATCGTCCAGGAAGAGCGTGAGCGCATCGCTAAGCGTCTTGGTATCATCGAACGGCACGCCTCGGCTCGGAATGATCGTCGTGGCGAACCATCGTTGCAGTTCCGCGGACAGTTTCTTGACCATATCGTTCATCGTGCCTCATCCCCTGCCTTCTCATCTGCTGCCTTCTGTCTTGCCTTATCCGTCGTCTTGCTTCCCTTCTTCTGCTTCCCTTCCTCTCGGTCCAGGAACACTTCGATCGCGCTCGCCACGCGTTCCATCTCCTCTTCGGTCATGGTCGGGTAGAGTGGCAGGTTCAGGACCGTGTCCGAGAGCGCCTCAGTCCTCGGCAGGTCGCCCGCCTTGCAGCCGAAGCGCTGCTGGTAGATCGTCTTGAGATGGACGGGCATGAAATAGACCTTGCTCATGATGCCCTCGGCCTTGAGATACGCCTGGAGACCGTCGCGGAGCGCCTTGTCCCGGAGCCGGATGGTGTACATCTGATAGACGGAGAAATGCCCGTCGAGCTCTTTCGGCACGGCGATCCCGGGGAGCTTCCCGAGCCGCGCGTTCAGTCGTGCGGCGCGCTCGCGTCGCCGCCGCACGACCTCGTCGAGCTTCTCGAACTGGCTCAGCCCGAGGGCTGCGATGATGCTCGGCATGCGATAGTTGTATCCTGGCTCGATGTAGTCATTGTCCTCCGTCGAGCTGAAATAATCCTGGGCGAGCTCGACCCGGCCATGGCTCCGGAGCAGTTTCGCTTTCTCATACACGTCTCGCTTCCCGGTGAGCAGCATGCCGCCTTCGCCCGTCGCGAGCACCTTGTTCTGGCAGAAGCTGATGATCGCGCCGTGGCCGAAGCTCCCCGCTTTTTTCCCGTCGAGCGTTGCGCCGAGGCTTTCGGCGGAATCCTCGATGAAGACGATATCGCGCTCGTCAGCGAGCGCCCGCAATGCCGGGCTATCGCGCGAGGGGAAGCCTCCATAGGTCAGCGTGATGATCGCGGCCGTCCTGCTCGTGATGCGCCGCTTGACATCTTCGACGTCGAGGCCGTAGGTGTCGTCCTCGGTCTCCGCGAAGACGGGGGTGCCGCCGGCGAGCAGCACGGCGTTCGCGGTGGCGACGAACGTGAACGAGGGGACGATGACCTCCTTCCCCTCGATGCCGTGCGCCAGGAGGAGCAGGTGGAGGGCGCTCGTCCCGCTGTTGCAGGCCAACGCGTACTTCGCCCCGACGAACTCTCCGATCGTCCGTTCGAATTCCTCGATTTCCGGTCCGACTGCCCAGAACGTTCCTCTCCTGAGCACGGCGGCGACCGCCTCGACGTCCTTCTCGTCCGAGAAGGTCTTGAAGAGCGGGATATCCTCTCGCTTCCCTTGTTCAGCCATGTTCATTCACTTCGTTCATTCTCGGGTTGCCGGCGAGCCGACAACCATGTTCATTCACTTCGTTCATCTTTCTTCCTGGTGACCTTGACCGGGACGCCGAGGGCGATGACGCCGGGAGGCACGTCCCTGTTCACGAAACTGAACGCGCCGACGATGCTGCCAGCCCCTATGGTGATGCCGGGCATGACGACGCTGTGGCTGCCGATGCAGGCGCCTTCCTCGATGACGACCTTGCCGGCCTTGCCGTCGATCGTGCTCTCGCTGTAGATGCTGCAGTGGCTCCCGATCTGGGCCTCGGCGCCGATCTCGACGCCGTGCTTCGCGTTGATGTACGTGAAGGCGCCGATGTCGCTCTTCTCGCCGAGGACGAGCCCGTCCTTGTGCTGGACCATCCAGTTCCACTGCGTCAGCCTGCCGTCCTCGATGAGGGGCGCTTTCCATTCCGCAAACCTGTCATTTCCCATCGTCAACCACCCCACACGAGCTTTTTCTTGAGGAGCGCGTCGTTGATTTCCGTCTTCACGAGCGCGTCGATGATCCGTTCGAACGTGCCTTCCTTGAAATACTGATTCTCCATGCCGGCGAGGCTCTCCTTGAACGTGGCTGAGAGGGCCTTCGCGATGCCCTTCCTGATGGCGTCCGGCTCCTGCGGGACGTCGATCGCGTTCCGTGCCCGTTCCCTGCCGGCTTCCCGCTCGCCGATGTTCACCACTGGCAGCCCGAACGACGGCGCCTCGATGAGCGCCGCGCTGCTGTTCCCGACCATCGCATCGGCCGCTGCCATGAGGCCGAGGAAGGTTCCATATTCGAGGTTCTTCTCGATCACAAAACTGGGCATGGCGCGCCGCTTCTCGATCTCGATGATCATTGCTTGCCCGCCAGCGTCCGCGTTGGGGTAGATGACGACGACCTGCGCTCCGCTGTCCGATACGCTTTCCGCGACAGCGTCAAGGGTCATGGACATGTCGCTCGCTGCAGTGCCTGCAGACACCGGATGCTGGAGGACGATGAGGAGCGGTTTCTCAGGGTCGAGGCCGAGACGCGTGCACAGTTCTCCCTTGCCGATGAGCTTCTTGTCCTTGATGCTCGCCACGCCCGGCGAGCCGATGGTGTGCACCCGCCAAGGCTCTTCCCCCATCGCCCGAATCCGCTTCGCGCTCTCCTCCGTCGCGGCGAGGTGGACGTGCGCCAGCTTGGTGATGGCGTGCCGCGCTACCTCATCCGCCGTTCGGGTGATGTCGCCGCCATGGATGTGCACGACAGGGATGTTGAGATAATTGGCTGCTGCCGCGGCGCCGAGGATCTCGACACGGTCACCGAGTAGGAGGAGGAGGTCCGGCTCGAGCTCCCTTGCCGCGGCGGCGAAGCGCGTGATGAAGGCACCGAGGAAGGAGGCCACGCCCTCCGCGCTGTCCTCTTCGAAGGTGGCGTGCAACTCGCTGACGGCGAAACCATCGTGTTTGATGAGTTCGACACTCTTACCAAACTTTTCCATGAGGTGCATGCCTGTGGCCGCGACGTGGAGCTCGAGACGCGGGTCCGCCACGATGCGCCTGAGCGCTTCCCGCATCAGGCCGTATTCTGCCCGGCTGCCCGTGACGTACAGAATCTTCCTCATGCCATAACCCCTTCCGCATCGTCTTCCTTGAGAACCTCGTCCTCGCTGATGTCACGGGTCGCAGTCTTGCCGAGAAAGCCATAATATGCTTTCGGGTGCAACCCGGTGCCCGGTCGCTTGATCGCCAGGTTCTGCTCCGTGAACGGTTCGCCTTTCCTGATGGCTGTGGCCGCCACCACGCTCTTACGAACGCGCTTCATGATCTCAAGCTCGCTCGGGTTCGGCCGCTTCTCTGGGCTGCCGAGGACCTCCTCGTCGAGCGCCGAATAGTCCTGCGCGCGCAGCCGCGTCACCAGCTCCGCGAGCTCTGCCGGGTCGAGACTGGCCACGTGGTCCGGGCCTTCCATGCCCTTGTCGAGGGTGAAGTGCTTCTCGAGCAGGACGGCGCCCATCTTTGCTGCCATGAGACTGACGTCGATGCCGAGCGTGTGGTCGCTGTAGCCGACCGGGAGATCGAGCTCTTTCCTCATCGTCTCCATCGCCCGGAGGTTCACCTCGTCGCGCGGACAGGGATAGTTGCTCGTGCAGTGAAGGACGACGACCTCTTCATTCCCTTCTTCTACAATCGCAGCGAGGGCTTCCTTGACCTCTTGCATCGTCGCCATGCCAGTCGGGAGGATGATGGGCTTGCCTTTCCGCGCGACAGCCTTGAGGAGGGGGATGTTTGTCAGGTCAGGACTGCCAATCTTGAAGGTTGGCATAAGCTCGTCGAGAAAGTCGACCGCGTCGAGAGTGTGCGGTGTGCTGAGGAAGAGGACGTCCTGCTCGTCGCAGTACTCTTTCAAGGTCTTGAAGTCCTCATAATGGAGCTCGAGGCGTTTGAGCATTTCGAACTGAGTCTCCTCTCCACCGATGTTCTTCTCTTGATAGCTGCACCGTTCCGCACTCTTCGTAACGAGGTTCTCAGTCTTGAACGTCTGGAACTTGACCGCATCGGCCCCTGCAGCCTTAGCAGCGTCGACGAGCCGCTTCGCAGTCTCGAGACTGCCGTTGTGGTTCACGCCCGCGTCGACGATGAGATAGGGAGGCTCTCCTGGGCCGATGCTCCTTCCGACGATGGTGATGGACGATGCCATGTCATTTCTCCTCTGCTTCCTCTTCTCTCCTGTCTCTCTTTTTCACTCCTTCTTTCTCCCCCCTTTCCGATTCGCCTTCCTCTTTCGTCCCTTCTTCCCGCTTCTCCTCTTCCCAGATGGGGTGGCGGAGCTTCCATTCGCCATCCTCCTTCTTCCAGAGGTGCGGGCTCCTGAACATGTCTGCGGTCTCGAAGAACTCCTCCTTGCTCATGTTGAGGTATTCGAGGAACTCCTTGAAGTAGCGGTTCGGGAACTCCCGGTCGAACTTCTTCGCGAGCGCGACGCCCTCTTCCCGTGTGATCTTCCCGTTCCGTATCTCCTGCGCGGCGTCGTAGGTGGCCCGGCCGATGCCGAACTTGATCAGCGTCGTCCAGTAGTGGAACGGGTCGGTCTTGTCGTCGATACTGTTGTACTTCGAATAGGTCCCCTCCGTCCGCTGGTCGTTCGGCTCGAAGCCGACCTTCTCGACCGCGAAGTAATAGGATTCCTGCGGGTCCCAGCGCTCGTAATAGCCCATATAATGGACGACGATGCCGGCCTTCCTCACCTCGTCAGGGTCGAGCGGCAGGTAGGGCTGGAGGTCGACCATCTCGATCCTGTGCTTCTCGAGCAGCTCAGGGACCGCGACGCCGCCGAGGAACATCTTCTCGTAGTCCGTCCCGGCGTGGAAGCGTTCGTCCCGCATCGAGCTCACCACGTCCTTCGTCGGGTTGCCGTATTCCGCCTCGTTCTCGCCGTAGAAGACGAGGGGGACGTCGTACTTGAGCGCGAACCGGACGCCGATGTTCTTCTGCCCGAGGATGAACGGCTGGAAGGGGTGAAGCAGGTTCTTCACCGCGAGTCTCGTGAGCAGTCGGTGCACCTTGCCGTTCGGCGTGAAGAGGATGTTGTCGAAGCCGCCCTCGTGGATCCACCGCTGGAAGTTGCGCCAGCCGTACGGCGTGTAGAGGTGCGGCGCCCAGGTGACGGTGAGGGGGTGCATGCCGTACTTGTGTTTGAGCAGCCAGGCCGCCTTGACGCTGTCCTTCCCGCCGCTCCCCGGCACGATGCAATCGTACCTCCCGTCGTCCCGACGGTACTTGTCGCACAGCCTGCGCAGCTCGTCCTCGCGTGCCTTCCAGTCGATCTCCCCTTTCCTCTCGTTGAAGCGGCACGCGTCGCAGATCCCATCCTCGTCGAACTGGATGGTCTCCTTCTTCGAATCCTTGTTGTGCCTGAATTCCACCGCCGAGTTCGGCCGCTGGTTGCTGATGACGCAGCGCTTGCAGAACTGCACCGTCTGCGGAAGGCCGTAGTAGGCCTCGAGTTCCTCAGTTATCTGTCTTGCTGCCATGCTCTCACCACGCAGGTCGTGCCATGTCCGTCGTCTTTCCCATCACTCGTCTTTCTCCTCAGTCTTTCCCGTCACTGTCGTTCTGGCGTCCTCAGAGCTTGCTGAACTCCTCGATGATCCGCATCCCCGCCGCGCCGCTCTTCTCCGGGTGGAACTGGACGCCATACACCCGTCCCTTCCGGACGGCCGCACAGAAGCGCTGCCCACCGTAGGTGGCGTGCGCCAGCCCGTCTTTCTCGTTCTCCGGCACGACATAGAAGGAATGGATGAAGTACACCTCAGGCGTGCCGTCTGCGGGGACGCCGTCCAAGACCGTCCCCGCCCATCCTTCCTTGCCGGGGCGTCCTCCATTCTCAGGACTCTCTCGCGGGCCGATCGCGTTCCAGCCCATCTGGGGGATGACGTAGCCGCGCTCGTCGACCTCCGCCTTCGGCTTGAACGGCACCACCTTGCCAGGGATGAGATTCAGCCCTTCATGCCTGCCGAACTCCTCGCTCTCGCCCATGAGAAGCTGCATGCCGAGGCAGATGCCGAGGAGCGGCTTGCCAGCTGCGACATGATCCTTGATGGCAGGGATGAGCCCTTGCTTGCCGAGCTGCTCCATGGCGTAGCCGAAGGCGCCATCCCCGGGCAGGACGAGGAGTTCCGCCTCGCGCAGCTCTTCAGGCGTGCTGATGATGCGGACGTCGCTCCCGACGCTGCGGAAGCCATCCACGACGCTCTTCAGGTTGCCGATCTGGTAGTCGATGATCGAGACGCTCTTCTTCCCCGCTCTCGCCTGGAGTTCGGGGATGTTGCTGGTGCTGTCCCGCACCTTGAATCCTGCTGCGGCGATCGCCTCCTTCGCGTCGCCGATCGTCGTCTCGTCGTAATGCAGGAGGGTGCCGAAGGCGAGGCCATCCACCTCCGTGCCCGCCGCGCACGCGACGAGGTCGTCGGTCCTGCCCGTGCCGCCGCAGGCGATGATGGGGACATCGACCTGCTCGCTGATCCTGCTGAGGAGCTCGATGTCCATGCCTTGCCGGGTGCCGTCGCGGTCGACGCTCGTGACGAGAAGCTCGCCCGCGCCGAGCTCGACGAGCCGTTTCGCCCATGCGATTGCGTCGAGGCCTGTCCGTTCGCGGCCGTTGTCGATGTAGGCTTCCCATGACTGTCCCTGCCGTTTCGCCTCGATCGCGCCGACGATGCACTGCGCGCCGAAGGTGTGGGCCGCTTCGGCGATGAACCCGGGGCTCCTCGTCGCTGCGGTGTTGATCGCGACCTTGTCCGCTCCAGCCCTGAGCATCCTCCGGATGTCCTCGATTGTGCGGATGCCGCCGCCGACCGTGACCGGGATGAAGATGCCGCTGCTCGTGGTGCGCTCGACCACATCGAGGAGGCTGTTCCGCTCGTAGAGGCTCGCGACGATGTCGATGTAGAGTATCTCGTCGGCGCCCTGCTCATAGTAGCGCTTGGCGAGCTCGACAGGCTTGCCGACAACCCTGAGGCCTTCGAGCTGGATGCCTTTCACCACGTTCGGGCCTTTGATGTCGAGACGGGGGATGACCCGGACCTTGCGCTTGAGGTCCTGTTCCTCCCGTTCCTGGAGCGAGGCGGTCTGTTCCATGCTCACGCGCCCCCTCTCCCTCCTTTCTTCCCTCCTTTCCGCCCCGTCCTCTTCTTCGGCTCGGCGTCACCCAGGAGCTTGTGGAGGTCGTACCGTTCGAACTTGTACGCGATCTTGGTGAGGCTCTCGCTCCAGTCGCCGATCATGCCGGGGAAGCGTTTCCTGATACCGCCGGTGACCTCGCCGAGGTCCTCATGGTCTTTCGCCACGATGACCGCGGTGAAATCCCACTCGCCGCTCAGGCTGAAGAGCTCGGCGACGCGCTCGTGCCCCATCAGGTGGCTGATGAACGCCTCGACCCGCCTCTCGTCGTAGTCGCGCAGCTTGATCTTCACGTCCACGATGACCGGAAAACCCAATGCTCTCGGCCGTATCTGCACCTGGGGCTTGAAGACCTGCATGCGCCGGAGCTTGTCGAGCCGTTTCCGCACCGCATCGACGGAGCGGTCGAGCCGCTTGGCCATGTCGGTGAGGCTCATGCGGCAGTCCTCCTGGAGGAACATGAGGAGTTCACGGTCCAGCTTGTCCAGGCCTTCCATACTCTGAGAAATGAAGAGTTTTTTTATAAATATTTCCTTTTTTTCAGACAAATTCTTATTTTAATCTTAAATTTTAAGATTCTGATTTCTGGCTATTGTTCCGGGTATTCCCTGATGCCTTCCTGGTCGAAGCGCTTGGTCGGCAGCTCGCAACGGCTCGCCTCCGGCAGGCGCCCGAGATCCTCCTTGAGACGCGCGGTCAGCAGCCGCGCGCCCGCGTAGTTCAGGTGCCTGGCATCCGCGAAGATGTTCGCGTAGCCTGGCCGGCGCTCGAAGAGGTGCCAGTAGTCGAGCCAGAAATAGTCCTTGCAGGGCTCCCCCGGAATGCTGGCGAGGATGCTGGCGAGGATGGCCTCGCGGTCCAGGCCGTGCGCCTCCATCACCGCCGCGTACTCAGGCGTGGGCGGATACGTGAGGAAGACGACGGTGCTGCCGTGCTCGTGCGCCAGCTCCACGATCTTCGCGAGATATTCCAGCGATTGCTCGCCGAGGATGTCCATCCCGCTGAAATGGGCGCTGACCATCTGCTCGGCATTCGCCACCTTCCCCCCGGAACGGGAGAAGTTGCCCGTGATGACCGTCGCGCCCCTGTTGATCTGCGTCAGGTCCGGCGACATGAGCAGGTAGCGCATATCCTCGCCCTTGCCGATGAAGGGGAAGCGGGAGCTGAAGAAATATTCGATATAGGAATCGCCGGTGATCTCCTGCACGTCCTTGAATTGGCTGTCATCCGCGTAGAAGTAGATATCGCGTCGCAGGAACTGGTAGCCGCGTGGGGTCTCCGCCACGGTGTGCGGGTCGAGCTCGATGACCACTGTCCGGATATCGATGCCGTCGACCTCGTAGAGGTGCTGTAGCTTGATGTACGTGGTAGGGACCTGCTCGCCGAAGAGCGCGAAGTCGAAGGAGCGCGGGATCATGCTCGGATCGACGCCGTATTCGGCGATCGAATCCCCGAAGAAAGCCACGTCGAGGACCGGCTCGTCCAGGCTCTCCATATACTCATGGAAGGCCTGCTCTTTCCGGTAGATCCGCTTGTCCTCGAAGACCAGCTTCACGTAGAGCGTGTTGAACAGGACGATGATGATAGCGAGCAGGGCGAGGAAGAGCAGGCCGAGCTTCACGAAGCGGGCGAGGTCCCTGCGTTGCTTGCTCGGTCCGGATTTCTGGCCCTTTTCCGCTCCGCGAACGCCCTTCATGGCGTTTCCTCCTGTCTGCTCTCCCTTCATCGCCTTCCCCTTTGTTTCCGTTTTCTCTTTGGTTCTCAGAACTGGAAATAGATGAACGAGATGTTCTCGTAGGATCCCAGGAACAGTATCATCAGGACCGCCATGAGCGCGACCCCCCAACGGAACGCGGTCGGCGTCTTGCTGTACATCGTGCGCCACTTCTCGATCCGCTGCACCTTGTGGACGATGCCGATCAGGACGATGAGGGCGAAATGGTAGGCGATGCCGAAGAAGCCGAACCCGAGCTCGCCGAACGAGACGTTCCAGGAAAGGTTGGCGAAGAGATGGGTGATGATATACCACGAGTCCGCGAGCCTGTGCGCCCGGAAGATGATTAGGCTTATCACGACGATCGCGAAAGTGAGCGCTTGCCGAATCGGCCCGGGCATGCGGTCCCACCACTTCCTCGTCAGGTAGTAGAGGGCGACGAAGATCCCGTGATAGAGGCCGAACACCACGTAATTCCAGCCAGCGCCGTGCCAGACGCCGAGGAGGGTGAGGCCGACCACGATGGAGATGCTGAAAGCGAAGAAGTGCTGCCTGTAGTCGCTGAGGCCGCGCCACAGCTTCCACTTCGACACGGAAAGATAGAGCGGGTTGAAGACGTAGTCCTGGAACCAGGTCGAGAGGCTGATGTGCCAGCGTCGCCAGTACTCGGCGATTGATTTCGCCTTGAAGGGCAGGTTGAAATTGTCCATGATATCGATGCCCATGACCCGGGCGGCGCCGAGCGCGATGTCTGTATAGCCGCTGAAGTCGCAGTAGATCTGGAAGGTGAAGAAAACGGCGGCGAGTATGAGGGCCGAGCCGCTATAGGCCTCCGGGATGCCGAAGACCGTATTGACGATGATCGCGAGCTTGTCCGCGATCACGACCTTCTTGAACATCCCCCAGAGCATGAGCTTCAGCCCGTCGACGACGCGTGCATAGTCGAAGTTGTGCTTCGTCTTGAGCTGGGGTATGAGGTGCTTCGCCCGCTCGATGGGGCCCGCGACGAGCTGCGGGAAGAAGCTGACATACAGGGCGAAGATGCCCAGATGGCGTTCGGGCTTGATCTTGCCGTAATAGACGTCGATCGTGTAGCTCATGGTCTGGAAGGTGTAGAAGCTGATGCCGACAGGCAGCAGCACGTTGATCGTCATCGGGCTGAGCGGGATGGCGAAATGCGCGAGCAGCTGCCTGAGCGAGTCGGTGAAGAAGTTCCAGTACTTGAACGTGAAGAGGAGGCCGAGGTTGACGATGAGGCTCATCCACAGGAAGAGCTTCTTCCGGCGTTTGTCCTCGGACTTGTGGATCTGAAGCCCTGCGATGTAGTCGACCAGGGTCGAGACAATGATCAGGATGATGTATTCCGCCCGCCAGCTCATGTAGAAGTAGTAGCTCGCGATGAGGAGGAGTATCCAGCGGTACTTGTGCTTGAGCGAGAAATAGAGGAAGACGACGATAGGGAAGAATATGAGGAAATGGACGCTGTTGAACTGCATGTCGGCTCACGTGTTCTTGAGTTTCTTGTCAAGGAGGGCCAGCAGGTCGTCGATCGTCTGCGTGTCATCGACCTCCATCGCGGTGAACTCTATACGGAACCTCTTCTTCAGGCGCGTGATGAGCATGAGGTTA
>CAZSAS010000014.1:0-11225 GCA_964604855.1 uncultured Methanosarcinales archaeon | reverse complement strand
TGGCCTCCGCATCCTCCTCCGCAAGGTGCAGCTCATCGGGAGCCAGTACGAGAAGAGTCTCGTCCCCATCTACAGCTACGCCAAGGACCACTACATGCGCGTCTTCTTCCTCTGCCAGAAGCGCGGCAGGAAAGCGGCGGCCGCGGTCCTGAAGCGGCATCGTTACCTCCACTACTGCCCGCGATGCTTGCGCGTCACGGTGAGCGTCAGCAATGATGGACTCTGCTGCAAGAAGAAAACGCTCTGGGCGGGGCCCTTATGGAGCGGTCCCCTCTGGGACAAGCGGCTCGCGAAGGCGATGGCGAGAGCCAACGCGTCCTGGGAGCACGGCCAGCCCGGCAACCAGAAGTTCCTCGACATCGTCGCGGCGGAAGCGCAGCTCGACGTCGTGGGCTTCTATCCCTTCAATCTCGTCCGGAAAGCCCTCAAGAAGACCCCGAAGAGGAAGGACGAGCTCGTCAAGCGGAAAGGCGTCGCGCCGACGCATCTCGAGGGTAACGCGGTGCGGGCCACGAGCCTCTCCTCCCTGTTCTGATGCCCGACGGGAGACGGCAACGGACGATCGGTCCACGCGGTGAGAACATATATAAAGCGCGGTCTCCAGGAGCATACCGATGAGAACTCCGTTCCAGGAGCTGTCGCTGTGCTGCCTGCTGCTCGCGTTCTTCCTCCTCCTCGCCGCCTGCGCCAAGGAGGCGGCCTGCCAGCCTCCCTACATCCTCCATGACGGCGGCTGCTGCATGGACGGGAACGGCGACGGCGCCTGCGACCCCGCGGCGAACGCCACGGCGAACGGGACGACGAACGCGACCGCTCCGGCCGCGTCCGCCCCGGTCGTTCACGAAAAGCCGGCCGAAACGACCGCCACGGCACGGCGCGTCTACACCGAGGAGGAGAAGGAATCCCTCGCCCGCCCCTTCGCGGCCAAGGTCGCGCTCGCATGGAACAGCGACGACTGGAACGGGCTCTACCCGCTCATCCCCGCCGCGGAACGCGCCATCCTCAGCGACAAGCGCTTCCGCTTCCTCATGCGCATCTCCGACCTCGATCTCGCGGTGGACAAGGATCCGCGGCTCGCTTACGTCTTCAAGAGCGCCGGGTTCGACGGTCTCGCCAAGGCCCGCATGGTCGTCGACAACGTCACGGTCTCGGGCGATGCCGCGCGCGTCGACGTCAAGACGTGGGTGCGTGACGTGCGGCTCCCGTACGGGCCGCTCCATCTCGTCTGGGAGCAGGACGGCTGGCGCGTCCGGGCGAACGGCACCTTCTACGCGGGCACGGGCGCTGACGGCGCGTGCTCCGCGACCGGTTACGCCGACTACTGCTTCAGCGAATACGCGCAGGCGTTCGACGACATCGCGTACTGCGACAAGGCCGGCGTCTACGTCGTGAAGTGCTATGCCCACTTCCATGAGGAGCCGTCCGCCGGCGTCGTGATCCAGACCTGCGCCGACTACTCCCGGAAATGGCAGAACGACGACTGCCTCCTCGCCGTCGCCCTCGAGACGGGGAACGGCGAGCTCTGCCCTCCGATGGACTTCGAGTACGACACCTACCGCTGTCTCGGCATCATCGACGGGTTCCAGGACGACATGGCCCCCTGTCTCGACGCGATCAACCGCTCGAGCAACACGGCGGGCTATGATGAGGACAACTGCTATTACGGCTACGCGCTCGCCAAGCAGGACAGCGCGTACTGCAAGCACGACTGGACGGACGACGACCTCAGGGGCGAGTGCTACAAGATACGGTGAACACGCGCCAGCTCTGCCCGAATCGAGCGTTAGCGCGGCGCTGAAGGCTGCAAGGGAGCTCGCACCCTTCCCAATATTTATGTAAGGCAAGGCCCTTCAGGAGGCCAGGACAGGAGAAGGTGATACGGATGACCATGAAAGAACAGTTCCGGAAGCTCAAGGACAATTGGCTGCTCATCGTGCTGCTCATCGTCGTCGTCGCGTTCATGAGCGGCGGGATGAACGTGTACAGCGGCGCGTTGAAGAGCGTGGGGGGCGGCTTCGCCGGCATGGGTGCGCCGGAGATGATGCTCGCCAGCGACAGCTACGCCCGAAGCGGCTACATCACGCCCAGTCCTGCCGAGGACTTCGCGCCGGACGTCCAGGAACGCATCATCACCAAGACGGCGAGCATCTCGGCCGAGACGGAGCGCGGCAAGTACAAGGCGGCGGAGCAGCAGCTCCGCGGCATCGTCGCCGGCGCGAAGGGCCTCATCCTGAACGAGAACGCGAACCTGATCGGCGAGGGCTGGACGGCGTACTACCAGGGCAGCTACAGCCTCAAGATCCCGGTCGAGAGCTACGACCGCGTCGTCCAGGAGCTGCAAGGCATCGGTGAGATGAAGGGCTTCTCCGAGAACACCCAGGACATCACCGGCGGCTACCTCAACGTCCAGGACCAGCTCGACGTCGAGAAGGGCAGGCTGGAACGCTACGAAGCAATGATGGACGAGACCAAGGACGTGAACGAGAAGCTCCAGCTCACGGACCGGATCTACAACCAGGAACGCACGATCAAGTACCTGGAAGACCGCCTCAGCGGCATGGACAAGCGCGTCGAGTACTCGACCATCTCCGTCTCCCTGACCGAGAAGCAGAGCGGCTACGTCCAGGTCCAGCTCGTCAAGTTCGGCCAGCTCATCAGGGCGATGGTGGATAGCTTCAACGGCCTGCTCACCCTGGCCTTCTGGGTCTTCCCCTGGGCGGTCGCGTTCTTCGTGCTCCGCCTCGTCTGGCGGCTCTTCGCGAGGAAGCAGCCCCCCGAGAAGGGGAAACTCTGAAGGCGCGGCAGGCCATAAACGTTTTAAACGCCCTTCTTTCCACTTTTTCCCATGAGAAGAACCGCGATAGCGGCATGCATGATCATGATCGCGCTCCTGCTCGCAGGCTGCGCACGCGAGGTGGACACGATGAGCGATGCGAACACGAATCCTACCGTCACGATGGAGACGACGATGGGGACTATCAAGCTGGAGATATACAACGAGACGATGCCGATCACGGCGGGCAACTTCCTCAAGCTCGTCAAGGAGGGCTTCTATGACGGGGTGATCTTCCACCGCGTCATCCCGAACTTCATGATCCAGGGCGGCGACCCGACCGGCACCGGGACGGGAGGGCCAGGCTACAAGATCCCGGACGAGTTCTCGGACAGCAACAGGAACGACCGCGGCACGATCAGCATGGCGAACGCCGGCCCGAACACGGGCGGGAGCCAATTCTTCATCAACACCGCGGACAACAACTTCCTCGACACGAAACATCCCGTCTTCGGCAGGGTCGTCGAGGGCATGGACGTCGTTGACGCCATCAGCAAGACGCCGACGGGACCCGGCGACCGGCCCCTGACAGAAGTGAAGATGACGAAGGTGACGGTCGGGTAACGGCATCCTCGCTCCTGATTCACCTTCGTTCTTCTTTTCGCCTTATTTCTTGAGATCCTGTTCTCACCCGCGCAGCGCCGCGAGGCGCACGAGGAAGAGGATGAACAGGACGAGAATGACGACCTTGATCGAGATGATGATCAGCCAGAACCTGGTTTTCTGCTTCATCGGCGCCTCATGAGCCGGGCACAGCCCCCTGATTCCCGGCCTTCCCCATCGAGCCGTTTCCGGCTCAGCTCTTCTTCTTGATCCGCTTGAGGCGGAAGACGTTCTCGCGCTCCGCCTCCTCGAGGCGCAGGCGGATGAAGGCGGCCGTTCGCTCCATCTTCGGGATGACCTCGAACTCGAGCGCATTGACGCGTCGCTTCGTCTTCTCGATCTCCTTGAGGAGCTTCCGCATCCCGGTCTCGATCTCCGCCGCGGAGACGATCTTCTCGACGACGCGCTCGTACCGCTCGGCCGCCTCGTCGATCGCCGCAGAGGTGTAGATGCCGTAGCCGCGGCTCATGCCGCTCCGCTGCAGCTCCACGCTGCTGATGTTCGGGACGACGACGCCCATGATGTTCTTCTGGCCGATCTCCACCTCGGGCGAGTTGGCGACCGCGAGCGCGATCGACTTGATCTTCAGGTCCGACTCGAGCATCCGGGCCATGTTCATCCGGTCGAGCGCCTCGCGGTACTCGTCGACGATCTCGCCGCGGAGGTTCTTCACCTTCTTCATGATCTCGAAGAAGTCGAGGATGAGCCCGTCGCGCTTCTTCTTCAGGAGGTTGTAGCCGTCCTTGGCCAGCTTGATGCGCTTCTTGAGCTCCATCAGCTCGGACCGGGTCGGCTTCACGTTCTGGCTCATCGTCTTTCCCTCTTCGGTTTCGCTTCGCCGTGCTCGAGCAGGCAGACGTCCCTGAGCTGGAACCGGTTGTCGGTCTCGTGATGGGTATCGATATGGATGCCGCCGAACAGCACGACGGGGTGCTGGTGATCCCCTTTCGCCATCTCTTCCTTCTGCACCCTGCTGACCTGCTCCTGGAGCATCCGCATCCCCGCGGCGTACAGCTCGTCTGCCATGAACTGGAAGGGCCGTTCCGTAGCGACGACGGCTTCCCGGGAGAGATACGCCGCGACGTCGGAGAGCTCCCGCTCACCCGGCACGTCGCCCTGTCCGTCGTCCCGGAAATGGATGAGGAGCGCGGCCGCCGCCCCGCAGGAGGCGCCGGGATGCGCGATCCCGTGCCTGTTGACGGAGCCGATTCTTCCTTCGGCGTCGACGCCGAGGTGCGGCGCGTAGATGATGATGCCCACGCCCTGGTCGGGGATGTGATGGTAGTACGCGGCGATGCTCGCAGTCCCCGAGACGGGCAATCCGGTCAGGGTGTGGAGATGGAACGCGTCGAGGAACCCCTTGGCGCGCAACGCGTGCTCAAGCTCCGCGGTTGTGTCATCCCTGCACATGGCGATCGCCGGCCTCGCTTGCGGGAGCCCGTAGCCGAGGCTGCCGACCTCCGCTTCGATCTGCGCGACCAGTGTGGGGATGGCGACCGCTCCGGAGAACTCGCTCTCGATGGCGGCATGCATCGCGTCCAGAGCCGGGCTCATGCTTTCACGTCTTCCTCGTCGAGGTCGCCCTCGAGCGGCTTGGTGAACTTGGGGTGCGTCTTGCCGCCGCCCTGGACCTTCTCGACGTGCTCCTTGTAGTACTTCTCCTTCAGCTGGGGCGAGATGCGCACCAGCTCGTCCTTCGGCAGGGTGCCGAAGAGCTCCCAGCCGAGGCCGAGCGTGTCCTGGATCGAGCGGTCCTCGTCGCGCGCCTGCGTGACGAAGCGGCTCTCGAAGAGTTCGGCGAACCTGAGGAGGCGCTTGTCCCGCGCGGAGAGGGCCTCCTCGCCGACGATAGCGACGAGGCCGCGGAGGTCGCGCCCCTCGGCGTAGCCCGCGTAGAGCTGGTCGCTCACGGCCTTGTGGTCCTCGCGCGTCCGCTTCGGGCCGATGCCCATGTTCATGAGGCGCGACAGGCTGGGTAGCACGTCCACGGGCGGGTAGACGCCCTTCCGGTGGAGCTCCCTGCTGATGACGATCTGTCCCTCGGTGATATACCCGGTGAGGTCGGGGATAGGGTGGGTGATGTCGTCGCCGACCATCGTCAGGATGGGGATCTGGGTGATGCTCCCCTTCTTCCCCTTGATGATGCCCGCGCGCTCGTAGATCTGGGCCAGGTCGGTGTACATGTAGCCGGGGTAGCCCCTCCTTCCGGGGACCTCCTCGCGGGCCGCGCCGATCTCGCGCAGGCTCTCGCAGTAGTTGGTCATGTCCGTCAGGATGACGAGGACGTGGTACCCTTTCTCGAAGGCGAGGAACTCCGCGGCGGTCAGCGCGATGCGCGGCGTGACGAGACGCTCCACTGCCGGGTCGTCGGCCAGGTTGAGGAATATCACGGCGCGCGACAATGCTCCTGTCCGCTCGAAGTCGTCGATGAAGTACTGCGCTTCCTCGTTCGTGATCCCCATGGCCGCGAAGACGACGACGAACTGCTCTCCCTCGCCAAGTACCTTGGCCTGGCGGGCGATCTGCAGCGCCATCTCGTTGTGCGGCAGCCCCGAGCCGGAGAAGAGGGGCAGCTTCTGGCCGCGCACGAGCGTGTTGGTCGCGTCGATCGTGCTGATCCCGGTCTGGATGAAGTCCGCGGGGGAGCCGCGCGAGTACGGGTTGATGGCCGCGCCGATGATGTCCGCGCGTTTCTCGGGGATGATCGGCGCCTTCCCGTCGATCGGCCTGCCCGCGCCGCTGAAGACGCGGCCGAGCATCTCCTCCGAGACGCCGAGCTTGAGCGTGTCGCCGAGGAACTTCACCTTGGCGCCCTTGCCGATGCCCGAGGTGCCCTCGAAGATCTGGACGACGACCAGGTCGTCCGAGGTGTCGAGCACCTGCCCGTTCTTGATCTCGCCGTTGTCGAGCTTGATCGAGACGAGGTCTGCGTAGCCGATCGGCTCGGTCTTCGTGACGAAGATGAGCGGCCCCGCCACCTTGCTGATTGTCTTGTACTCTTTCATCATGATCACCTCATGGCGGCGAATTCCTTCTCCATCGCCTTCTCGGCGCCGGAGAGCACCTTCTCGTACTCCCTGTCGAACTTGGAGTTGACGATCTCGTTCTTCGCCTTCCCTTCCAGGACGGCCTGGATGCGGACGCCCCTGCCGAGCGCCTGCTCGCCGAGCTCGCCGAAGCGGAGGATCGTCTGCATGATGCGGCGCGACTTCTTCAGCTCGCAGAAGGTGTCCACCTCGTGGAACGCGTTCTGCTGGAGGAAGAATTCCCTGATGAGCCGGGCCACCTCGAGGGTGAGCTGCTGGCGCGGCGGGAGCGCATCCGAGCCGACGAGCTGGACGATCTGGAGCAGCTTCTCCTCCTCCTGGAGGATGCTCATGAACTCGGTGACGAGCTTCCGGAACTCCTTGTCCACGTTCTTCGCGAACCAGGCGTCGAGCGTCTCCCGGTAGAGGCTGTACGAGGTGAGCCAGTTGATGCTCGGGAAGTGCCTGCGCTGGGCCAGCTTCGCGTCGAGAGCCCAGAAGCACTTCGTCACGCGCAGCGTGTTCTGCGTCACCGGCTCGGAGAAATCGCCGCCCGGCGGCGAGACCGCGCCGATGATGGTGACGGAGCCCTGCGCGCCGTCGCCCTTGCCGTCCTGCGTGTCGAGCGGCATGACGGAGCCGGCTCGCTCGTAGAACTGGGCGAGCCTGGTGGCGAGGTAGGCGGGGTAGCCCTCCTCGCCCGGCATCTCCTCCAGCCGGGAGGAGATCTCGCGCATCGCCTCGGCCCACCGCGAGGTGGAGTCGGCCATCAGCGCGACGTTGTAGCCCATGTCCCGGTAGTATTCGGCGAGCGTAACGCCCGTGTAGACGGAGGCCTCGCGCGCCGCGACGGGCATGTTGCTCGTGTTCGCGATCAGCACGGTGCGGTTCATGAGCGGGAGCTTGGTGCGCGGGTCGATCAGCTCGGGGAATTCCTTGAGGACTTCTGTCATCTCGTTGCCCCGCTCGCCGCAGCCGACGTAGACGATGATGTCGGCGTCGCACCACTTGGCGAGCGTCTGCTGCGTCACCGTCTTGCCCGCGCCGAACGGGCCGGGGATGGCCGCGACGCCCCCCTTCGCGAGGGGGAAGAGCGCGTCGAAGATGCGCTGGCCGGTGATGAGCGGCACGGTCGGCTTGAGCTTCTTCGCGCTCGGCCGCGGCTTCCGGACGGGCCAGACCTGCTTCATCAGGAGCGGCGTGCCGTCGTCGAGCTTCCCGACCGGGTCGTCGATCGTGTACGAGCCGGACTTGATCTCCTTCACCGTGCCGGCAGTTCCCGGAGGGACCATTATGCGGTGGATGACGCCTTTCGTCTCCTCCACTTCGCCGATCACCTGCCCCTGCGTCACCTTCTGGCCCGCCTTGGCGGTCGCCTTGAAGGCCCACTTCTTCTTGTGGTCGAGGCCCGGTGCCTCGAGGCCGCGGAAGATGTAGTCGCCCTGCTCCTTCTGGAGGACGGGCAGGGGCCGCTGGATGCCGTCGTAGATGCTCGTCAGCAGCCCCGGGCCGAGCTCGACGCTGAGTGGCTTCTTCGTGTTCTCGACCGGCTCGCCCGGCTTCAAGCCCGACGTGTCCTCGTACACTTGGATGATGCACTTGTCGCCGTCTATCTGGATGACCTCTCCCATCAGCTTCTCGTCGCCGACGCGGACGAGGTCGTACATGTTCGCGCTCATGCCCTTCGCCACGACGACGGGCCCTGCGATCCTGTAGAGTATCCCTTTCTCGCTTGCCATCATGATTCACCTTTCGGATTTTTTCCGGACTTGTTTCTGCGGGCTTCCGCCCCGTAATCGTGCGTTCAGGCCTCCTCCTTCCAGAGGTCGACGCCGATCGACTTGATGATCAGCTTCCGCAGGTTGTCCCCTGCGGTCTCGGTCGCGAGCGGGATGAAGACCGGGTCCACCGAGTCCTCGATATCTTCCCGGTCGGGGCCGTCGAGCTGCGCGAGGGCGCTCTCCTCGACGATGACGATGCCCGCCGTCTTCTCGTCCCGCAGCGCGGCCGCCTGGACGAGCAGGTCTGCGGTGTCCTTGAGCGTGATGCACCGTCGTATGCCGGTGAGCCGGAAGCCGAGGGTGAAGGCTTCCGAACCGAGGCAGGCTATCTCTTTCATTCTTCTGTCCTTTTTTTCTCTTTTCTCTCTCATGCCGCGACGAGGTACTGCTCGACGCGTTCCATCGGCACGCCGAGATGCTTCGCCTTGATGATGCGTTTCAGGTTGACGATCTCGATTTCCTTCGCGAAGAGGAAGGTGAGGATGACATACACGGAGAGCGGGTTCTGCCGCTCGAACAGGAGCGTCTTGCGCAGGGTGCGGTTCGCCAGCCCGATCTCGAACGGGATGAGCGACCCTTCGAACGGCTTCACGCCCTCGAACAGGTCCTTGTAGCGGGACTTCTGGAGCGTCGCCGCGATCTCGTCATGCCCCTTCGCCTTGAGGAGGCGCCGGAAGAGCTCGTCCTTGCCGACGAGGAAGAGGTGCTTCTCCACCTCCTTGCTCTCTGTCTTCTCCCGCTTCAGCCGGAGGAAGGTGACGAGGTTGGTCGTCTCGATCATCGTCAGGAGGAACTCCCGGAAGAGCCTGCCCTGGCGCGGCATGCGCTCCGCGAAGCGGAGCAGTTCGCCGTAGAGGAAGCGGTCGAGCGCGGTCTCGATGCCGCTCAAGTCCTCCTTGTGCGCCACCGCGACAGGGAACGGCGCGGCCTTGAGCACGTCCGCGGCGCTCTCCTGCTTCAGCAGGCCGTCGAGCTGGCGCGCGGAGAGCTTCCCTGCCGGGAGCAGCAGCTCCCTGATCTCGGCTTCCGGCAGCCCGGCCAGCTTGCCCCTGATGATCGTCTTCAGGTTGTCGATGTCGTACTTGAGCAGGTAGGCGTCGAGGAACTCGTTGTAGGAGCCGGGCGAGATGCGCTTGAGCTTCTCGATCGTGTTGGCAAAGTTCCTGTTGAGCGCCTGCTCGATCAGCTCGATGCCCGAGAAGCGGACGCCGAGCTCGTTCATCTCCTTGCCGTAGCCGCTCTCGCCCAGGTAGTGCGAGATCTCCGGCAAGCTCATCTTGAGCAGCTTCCGGTACTCTTGCCGGGGGATGAGCAGCGTGCGCATCACCCGCGTCCGGACATAGGTGTAGGGCGACTCCTCGAGCCTGACCCGCTTCTGCTTCTCGGCAGTCTTCACGGGAACAGGACCTCGCTGATCTCCTTCAGGCCCGTCTCCTTGATGCGCTGCAGGAGCGTTTCATAGGAGTAGTCGATGCTGATGCTGCCGTCCTTATTCTCGGCGACGAGGCCGTCGATGTCCTTCGGCACGAGCGTCACCCCTTTCAGGGCGCTCCCCTTCCGGGCGTAGACCTTCGCGACCGGGAGCTCCCGCTGCGCCTTCGCGAGCAACTGCTTGAGGTAGCCCTTCTTCACCTCTTCCTTGCCGAGACGCTCCTTCGCCGAGGCCACGGCCGCGTCGATGAGGGCGCGCTTCTTGGCGAGGAGATGCTCTTGCGTTGCGGCCTTGTCCTCGGCCTCGCGCCGCTGGCGGAGGCGTGCGCACTCGCGGTCGAGCGCTTCCTTTGCCTGGCGCTTCCGCTCCTTGAGGCGCTCCTTCGACTCCTCCTTCAGCTCGCCGATCTCGGTGTCGGCTTCGGCGCCGATCCTGGCGGCCTCTTTCGCGGCCTGGGCCAGGATGTCCCGCTTCACGTCCTCGAGTCCCATCGTCGCCAGCCTTATCCGGCCATGCCGATGATCAGGATGGCGATGACGAGGCCGAAGATGACGATTGTCTCGGGGATGACGGTGAGGATCAGGCCCTTACCGAAGAGCTCCTCCTTCTCCGCCATCGCGCCGATGGCGGCCGTGCCGATGCCTTTCTCCGCCCACGCGGCGGCGATGGCGCTGAGGCCGATCGCCAGGCCTGCGCCGAGGGCGATCAGGCCATTGTTCGTCAGTATGTCTGCTGCTGCCATTTTTTTTCATTCCTCCTTAGGTATTCCGAACGGTTTGAACATGATACCGCCTCCGGTGTAGAACTTGCTGAAGAGCTCCACGTAATGGAGACGGAGCGAGTGCAGGAAGCTGCCGAGGCAGCCGATGCCGATGTTGACGACGTGGCCGACCACCAGGATGAGGACGCCGCCGATGATGCCGAGCCAGCCGGAATGGAAGAAGCCGCCGGCCATGTCGTTGATGACGAGGGCGAGCCCGACCGAGGACAGCCCGATCGCCATGAGACGCATGTAGCTCAGGATGTTGCCGAAGATGCTCGGGATCTCGACCAGTCCTTTCGTGCCTTCACCGAGGAAGAGGATGACGACCGCGAGGACGAGCACGGCGTAGCCGACGAGCGGCGGGAACGCCACCATCTTGGCGTAGCTGAGCCCGAGGAGCGCCGCCGCGACCTGGAGCAGGATCCAGCCCGCCTTCTCGAGGAAGGCGCGGACGAAGCCGTGCGCCCTGTACTCGTTGACGAAGCCGGTGATGAGGCCGGCGTTGATGTGGATGATGCCCGCGACGACGGCCGTGATCATCAGCGGCGTGAGCGCGTGCTCAGGATTGCGGCTGATGAGCGGGTGCCAGGGCTCCATGCCGAAGAACTCGGCGAAGATCGCGCCGAAGTAGATCGTCGCGAGCGAGGCGAAGATGAGGATGTTGAAGAAATCCTTGAATTGGGGCATCCGTTTCTTGAGGAGCCAGAAGATGATGAGGGTGACGAGGCCGTAGCCCATGTCGCCGAGCATGAAGCCGTAGAGGAGGGGGAAGGTGAGGAAGAGGAAG
>CAZSAS010000013.1:0-11265 GCA_964604855.1 uncultured Methanosarcinales archaeon | reverse complement strand
GGGCGTGCTCTGGATCGCTCGGATCCGTGGCCGAACAAGGGCAACCCGATGAAACGCGTTCTCATTCCCATCGCGGTCTTCTGTGTCGGGATTTGGCCGTGCAGTGCAGCGGCATCGGACGATGCCGAGATCGCCGCACGCGAGACGATTGCCGCCGGCACGGATCTCGTGCGCGCGATTTGCGCGTTCCACGATGACTGCGGACTCTGGCCCGAGCGGCTTGATGATCTCGCTCCGCGCATCCTGATCTTCGATATCTTTGATGATTTCGCTCAGGCGCGTCTCCTTCTCCTGCTGCGGCGTCGGCGGCTTGTTCTTGTCCGCCTTGTCGAAGTCCTCCTTGACGATCTCTTCAGGGGACTTCTCCGTCGTCTTCTCTGTCCCCTTGTCCGTCTTCGCGGGTTCGGCCTCCGTCTCCTTCGTCGTATCCGGCCCCTTCGTCTCCGTCGTCTTTTCCGGCGTCTTCACCGGTTCTGCCGGTTTCACCGTCTCCGCGGGCTTGACATCCTCTGCCGGCTTGACGTCGGTCGTCGTCTCCTCATCCGTCGCCTTCGTCGGCGTCTTCGTCGTCTCCGCGGGCGTCTCCTTCACGTTCGGGTCCTTCGCGCAGGAGCCGCCGCCCAGGCCGCCTGGCTGCCAGACATAGCCGGCGCCGCAGTCGGGCGTGTTCCCCTCGCTCACTGCCCCCCGGACGATACCGGTTCGGCATTCGAGCTGCGCCGCCGGTGCGAGGCCGTCGCACTGGTCGGCCTCGCCGCCCTTGGCGCCGACGCCCTGGTAGCACTCGTCCTTGGAATAGGAGTTCATGCCGCCTTCTATGTTGTCGCACGGCTCCGGGTCGGTGTCCTTCTCCGCGATCATGAGGTAGCACTTGTCCTTGGGCGGGTTCTGCCCGGTGCCGGCCCAATTCTCAGAATTCACCTTGTCGCACTCATCAGTATCGGAATTCTGGACGGCGATCCACTGGTAGCAGTGCGCCGCGTCCCCGCCCGTGACCGAGGCGAAGATATCGCATCCCACCTTGTCGAGGCCGCAGCCGGACGGCACGCAGGCCGTCACGAGGAGCAAGAGCACGAAGAGCCAGAACGTCCGCGACTGTCGGAAGACCCCCACAGTCTTGTTGTCAGAACGGTCATATTTAAAGCTTACTGGTTGCCGCAGGTTTTCGCGTTCAGAGCCCGAAGCGGGCCCTGACGCTGGCGACGCCTATCCAGAGGAGGATGAGCAGGATGATGATGACGCCGATGAAGAGCTGGATGCCGAGGTGTCCGCGTCTGGCGGTGCTGCGCCGGGTCATCGTGACCAGGGGCTGTGACTAAAATTTTTAAGCGTTTCGGTATGGAGGGAGTCTCTCGACCACCAGAGCGATACATTTATAAATACTAATATCAATATATCGTATACTGAGGTAGGATTATGCCACTCGCACCTATACGGATTGGAGGGAAATACAGCGGCTTCCCTGGCGACCAGGTCGGCGGCGACACGAAAGTCGTGGTCAGGTACAAGGGGCCGTTCGACTTCACCTACCTCTACCGCGAACTCAAGCGCTGGTTCGAGCAGCGACGGTTCCGGTTCTACGAGGGCAGGATCAAGGAGACTGGGAAGCGCCTCAAGGTCGACCTCTGGGCGGAGCGCGACGTCGACGAGGTGTTCAGCGAGAAATACGACATCAAGGTCGAATGCTGGGACCTCACCACGGAGGAGATCATCGTGAACGGCGAGCCTCGCAAGATCTTCAACGGCCAGGCGCAGTTCACCATCAGGGACTTCGTCATCGTCGACCGGCCCGGCTTCTTCAAGCACGGCGGCTGGTTCACGAAATGGATGGGTCAGGTCTACCTCGACGTCAAGTGGCGCGAGATCGAGAACGCCTACCTGGATATCTTCCAATACCGCGCGCAGGATATCCTCACCTTCATCAAGGAATGTCTCAATATGACGACGAGACGGCAAGCGCCGTGGTGATGCAATGAGTGAAGTCAAGTTCCTGGTGGACGGCAAGCAGGTCCAGTACGAGGGGCTGATCGACGTCGAAGGACTGTTCCACCACGTCGACGACTTCTTCCGCGAGCGCGGCTACGACCGCTTCGAGAGCAAGAACTACGAAGAGGTGTACGACTCCGGCCGCCAGATCACCATCGAGCTCCTGCCGTACAAGAAGCCGAACTACTACGTCAAGATGGAGATCAGGGTGTATGCGTTCTTCAAGAACCTGAAGGAGCGCATCGTCGAGATCGACGGCGTGAAGCGTAAGCTCTTCCACGGCCGCGCTGAATTCTGGTTCGACGCGAGCCTCTACCAGGACTTCGAGCACCGCTGGGAGAACCGCGTCTTCTTCTACTTCCTCAGGACGCTCACGGACAAGTTCATCAAGCGGAGCCAGATCCACATGGCGGAAGACCTGGCCATCCGGGACTGCTGGGACGTGGTGGACCTGGTCAAGAGCTACCTCAACATGAAGCGCTACAGCGTCGCGCCGAGAAGCGCCACCTACTGGCTCGGCACGGGCGACTAGGCATACCTTTAAAACCGCTCTTTCTCTCCAATACCTATAACCTCATTATAAAACACTAATTACTCCTAAAACGTCGTTGCCGCGATCGCATAACCTGGTATTGCGCCAGGCTTGAGAACGGAAACCGAGGGTTTTCCGACCTTCGCACAGCCGTTCAAGAGACCTGGTCCCTCTGGGATTCCCGGTTCAAATCCGGGTCGCGGCGTCATGGCAGAAGACAAGAAGGATCAGGAAAAGAAGTCGGAAGACAAGCAGGAGCAGTTCGTCACGCGCGACATGATGATCGGCGACGTCGTGCAGGAGTACCCGAAGGCCGCGTTCGTGATGATGCAGTACGGCCTGCATTGCATCGGGTGCCACGTGAGCGCGTTCGAGACGATCGAGCAGGGCTGCCTCGGCCACGGCATGCCGCCCCACGTCCTGGACGAGATGCTCGAGGACGTGAACGCCTTCATCGCAGAGGAGCTGCAGGAGAAGAAGTCGAAGGCGGCTGAGCCTGCAAGCCAAGAAAAGGCTGGGGAGTAGTCCTGCGGAGCCCACCGAGGCGCCCGCTGACATCCTAGTCCACTGTCGCGCCCACAGTCCCACCCTTCCGCCTGCTTCCCCGACGCACTCTGTTGCGGGTTCTGCTGCACCCTCCCAACAACAAGCGCCTGCAGGCGCAAGGGTGAAGAGGACGAAGCCGGGGCTCTCGGGGCTCCTAAAGAGTAACGCTTATAAAGGGGTCGTGGTTCTCGCGCAGGTACGACTACTTCGGTAGGAGTCCAAGGTTAGCGATATGATGGACGACAAGCAACTCCGGGAGGCCATCGAGGGCCTCAAGAAGGACGATTCTCGCAAGTTCAAGCAAAGCTTCGACCTCATCGTCGCGCTCAAGGAGCTCAACCTGAAGAAGCCCGAGGAGCAGGTCGAATTCTTCACCCAGGTGCACAAGACGATCGGCAAGAAGCGCAAGGTCTGCGCCCTGGTCGGCGGCGAGATGGCCGAGGACGCGAAGAAGGTGTTCGACACGGTCGTCACGCTCGACGAGTTCGACAAGCTGGGCAAGAAGGAGATGAAGACCATCAGCCGCGGCCATGACTACTTCGTCGGCCAGGCGAACATCATGCCCAAGATCGCACAGGCGTGGGGCAAGATTCTCGGCCCGCACGGCAAGATGCCTAACCCGAAGGCCGGATGCATCGTCCCGCCCAAGGCGCCCTTGGCGCCGCTGTACGACAAGCTCCAGCGCACCGTGAAGGTGACGGCGAAGAAGAGCCCGAACATCCAGGTGCTCGCGGGAACGCAGGAGATGGAGACCGCGGACATCGTCGACAATGTGAAGACGCTCTACGACCAGATCGTCCACCACCTCCCGCGCGAGAACAATAACGTCAAGCACGTCTTCCTCAAGCTCACCATGGGGAAGCCGATCAAGATCCACGGATGACACCATGACACCGACCATCGCCGTCGAACCGAGCCGGGAAAAGCAGGAAGCAGTGGCCCTGTTCGTCAAGCTCATCGACGAGTACCCGATCATCGGCGTTGTCGACATGACCAACCTGCCGGCGAAGCAGCTCCAGCACATGCGGGCGAAGCTCCGCGAGCAGGGCATCGTCCTCAAGATGACGAAGCGCCGGCTCATCGCGAAGGCGTTCGAGCAGTCCAAGAAGGACGGGCTGGACAAGCTGAGCCAGCACATCAGGGGCATGCCCGCCCTCATCTTCACCAAGGAGAACCCGTTCGCGCTGTTCAAGCTCCTCAAGAAGAGCCAGAGCAAGGCGCCAATCAAGGGCGGCCAGATCGCTCCGGATGACATCATCGTCCCGGCCGGGCCGACGGGCTTCGCGCCCGGCCCGGTCATCGGCGAGCTCGGCAGCGTCGGGGTCAAGACCGGCGTCGAGGACGGCAAGATCGCGGTCAAGGAGGACAGCAAGGTGGCGAGCGCGGGCGACACGGTCAGCGCCAAGCTCGCCGGGTTGCTCGCTAGGCTCGGCATCGAACCCATGCGCATCGGCCTCGGCCTGAATGCGGTGCTGGAGAAGGGCGAGATCCTCACCCGCAGCGTCCTCGACATCGACGAGGACGCGTACCGGGAGAACGTGATGCGAGCGCACAACGACGCATTCGCGCTCGCGATGGAGATCGGCTGGGCGTGCAAGGAGACCGTCACGCCGATGGTGCAGAAGGCGTTCATGAATGCAGTGACGCTCTCGCTCGAGACCGGCGTGGTCAACGCCGACACGATCAGGCCCTTGCTCAGCAAGGCGTACGCGACCTGTCTCGCCCTCTCGGGACAGCTCCCGGACGCGGCGCTCAGCGCGGAAGCGAAGGCGGCCCAGAGCGTGGCCGCGGCGCCCGCTGCCCAGGCAGCGACTGACGCTCCTGCCGTCAAGGACGGCGATACGGAGAAGAAAGACAAGAAACCCGAGGATGCGGCTGCCGGGCTCGGCGCGCTCTTCGGCTGATGTTCAGACGGAGGCGAACACCATGGAGTACGTGTATGCGGCGATGGTCCTGCACAAGGCAGGAAAAGAGGTCACTGAAAGCTCACTCAAAAGCGTCATCGAGGCGGCCGGCGTCAAGGCCGACGACGGCCGGATCAAGGCGCTCGTCGCCGCGTTGAAGGACGTGAACATCGACGACGCTATCGCGAACGCGACCCCAGTCGCAGCTGCACCTGCAGCCCCTGCTGGCGGCGGCGAGGCGCCTGCCGAGAAGAAAGAGGAGAAGAAGGAAGAGAAGGCCCCTGAAGAGGCCGCTGCCGGACTCGGCGCGCTCTTCGGGTAAGGTCGCTCCTTCTTCCCCTAAACCCCTTTCCATCACCTTACAGGCGAGAGTACGATGACTGACGAAGAGAAGGCTGCCGAACCGGTCGAGCTCTCCGACGAGGAGGCGCTCGCCGTCACCGCAGTCCCTGACGAGGCCGTTGCGCCGGAGGAGGAGCCTAGTCCTGAGACTGCAGAAGCGCCTCAGGAAGAAGCGCCGGCTGAGGACAGTCTTGCGGAGCCGAAAGCAGCGCCCGCTGAAACCGCTCCTTCTCCAGAACCCGAAAGCCCCCCCCAGCCTCAAGCGCACGAGGAGGAGGCCAAGGAAACAGAAAAGAAGACAGATGACTCTCTAGATTCTGAAGACGATACGAAGAAGCCCAAGAAGGCGAAGAAATCTCAGGATTCCAAGGAACAGGCTGCGGAGCCGGACTCCAAGAAGGACAAGCCCGTGACGGACGAACCGGACAACGCGGACGTTGAGGCGCTGCTCAAGCAGCTCGACATCGCGAAGCGCGAGATCCAGGAGCTCAAGGCCAAGGTGGCCAAGGCGAACAAGAAGAAGGAAGCCGCGTTCCGCAAGAAGCAGGACTTCAGCAAGGAGATCTCCGGCAAGCTCGGCGACATGGGCGGCTCGAAGCAGGAACGCAACGCAATCACGAATAAGGTCAAGGAGCTGAAGAAGCAGCGCGACGCGCTGAACGCGCAGATCCGCGAACGGGTCAAGGAGATCAAGAAGCTCAACGAGGAGCACAAGGACATCCTGGACAAGTTCGACCGGCGCAACAGCCCCGGTGCGCTCAGCCGCAAGATCGAGGAGATGGAGTACAAGCTCGAGACGCAGCCGATGGGCTTCGAGGCCGAGCAGAAGATGACGAAGAAGCTCAAGGATCTCAAGAAGGAGTACGCGAGCGTCAAGGACCAGGCCGAGGCGTGGGAGACGATCAGGGCGAAGAGCAAGGAGATCGACCAGCTCAAGCGCGAAGCGAACAAGTTCCACCGCGAAGTCCAGGAGCAGGCGCAGAAGAGCCAGACGAAGCACGAGGCGCTCATCGCGGAGAGCTCAGAGCTGACGGACATGAAGAAGCAGGAAGACGAGCTCTACAAGGCGTTCCTCAAGGAGAAGGAAGCCTACGTCGCGATCAACCATGATCTCAAGGACAAGGTGGCCGAGCTCCAGCGGATCAAGGAAAGTCTCTCGAAGCGGAACGTGAAGCTCAAGGAGGACCAGAAGCAGGAAGAGATGAAGACCTTGAAGGAGCGCGCGCAGGAAGCCGAGGAGAAGGTGAAGAAGAAGCAGAAGCTCACCACCGAAGACTTGCTCGCCATGCAGGGCGTGAAGAAGTAAGCTTTTTAACCGATTGCTTTCTCTCAAAGGACCATGACGCTCTACCTCATCGGCCTCGGGCTGGGCGACGAGAAGGACATCACCGTCAAGGGCCTGGAAGCGGTGAAGAAGTGCGACATCGTCTTCCTGGAAACATACACCTCCCTCCTCAGGACTGACGCGAAAACATTAGAGAGATTCTACGGGAAAGACGTCATTCCCGCCGATCGCGACCTGGTCGAGAAGAACGCCGAGCGGATCCTCGAGCCCGCGAAGGACATGGACGTCGCCTTCCTTGTCGTCGGCGACCCGTTCGGCGCCACGACGCACACCGACCTCGCGCTTCGCGCGAAGGAGAAAGGCATCACGGTCAAGATTATCCACAACGCCTCGATCATGAATGCGGTAGGGGAAATCGGTTTGGAGCTGTATAAGTATGGGAAAACGACCTCGATTCCGTATTGGGAAGAGAATTTCGAGCCGGAGACGCCGTACGACGTGATCAAGATGAACCGGGCGAACGGCCTGCACACGCTCTGCCTGCTCGACATCAAGGTGGACGAAGGCAGGTTCATGACGGCGCGGGAAGGGATACAGATACTAAAGAAAATAGAAGAAAAACGAGAAGAGAAAGTAATTCATGATGACCTACTGGTCATCGGCGTCGCTCGGCTCGGACAAGAAGACCATGTCATCAAAGCAGGAAAGCTTTCTGAAATCATAGACTTTGATTTCGGCGGGCCGCTCCACTGCCTCGTCATTCCTGGCGAGCTCCAGGTCGTCGAGGAAGAGGCGATAGATATCTGGAAATGAGTTTCTGAACAGTCTCGCTACTTCCTGCTCATCTTCTCGAACGCCCTGAGGACTTCGAGCGGCAGGGCGAAGATGACCGTGTTGCTCTGGTCGCTGCTCAGGTCGTTGAGCGTCTGGAGCGTGCGCAGGTGGAGGGCTCCCGGCGCCTTCGCGAGCGTCGCCGCCGCCTTCGCCATGTTGGTCGCCGCCACCACTTCGCCCTCCGCCTTGATGATGACCGCCCTTTTCTCGCGCTCGGCTTCGGCCTGCTTCGAGATGGTGCGCTTCATGTCCTGCGGCAGGAGCACGTCCTTCAGGTCCACGGCCTGGACGTCGATGCCCCACGGGTCCGTCGCCTTGTCGACGATCTTCTGGATCTTCGCGGAGATCTCGTCCCGGTTGCTCAGCAGCTCGTCGAGCTCTACCTCGCCGACGATGTTCCGCATCGTGGTCTGCGCGAGCTGGCTGACCGCGTACATGAACTGCTCGACCTCGATGACGGCCTTCTGCGCGTCCGCCACCTTGTAGTAGATGACCGCGTTGACGTTCACGGAGATGTTGTCCCTGGTGATGCAGTCCTGGTCCGGGACGTCGACCGCCTTGACGCGGATGTCGACGCGCTGCCAGGCCTGCAGGATGGGGATGACGAGCCGCAACCCCGGCTTCATCATGCCGCTGAAGCGTCCGAGCGTGAACCGGACGCCGCGCTCGTACTCCTTCACGACCTTGAGGCCACTGAGAAGAAAGAGGATGATCAACCCTATCAGATAATATTCCCCGGTCACTGTTCCACCCCCAGGCCCCGCCTGCATTCCGGACGCACGCACGGCGTTTTATAAATTTTTGCGAAGAGGGGGTATTCCTCTCTGGCAAGAGGTTACGCGTCACGTCGCCGGCCGTCTCAGACAATCAAAATATTTATATACGGTCCTGGTGATAGCAAGCGTATGCGTGCACTCAACCGCAGAGCCATGTCTCCCCTCATCGCGACCGTGCTCCTCATGGCCTTCGCGGTTGCGCTCGGTGGGATGATCATGAACTGGCAGGGGGACCTCCAACTCCTGGACTGCAGCGGCGTCCACCTCGAGGTCACCACGTTCTGCTATGACGACCAGACCATCAAGATTGACGTGCGGAACACCGGAGAAGAGAACATCGCCGCACTGCTGCTCAGGATCGACAATCCGGAAGCGGGCGAGTTCGAGATCACGGTGCCGAACAGTCACCTCACCAAGGGTTCCAGCATCGACGGACGCATCCCCTTCCTCGTGACCCAGGAGACGCAGGTGGACCTCTTCGCGAGCATTGAGAGCGCGGGCGAGGCCCAGATGTGCGGCGAGCCGGCGGCGAGCAAGAAGCCTTTGCCGAAATGCTGAAAAAGCCCTGTCCTTTTCTGACGCCCATGAGAGTCGTGCTCAGCCTCCGTTCTTCCGTCGACGAGAACGCGGCGCGCTATTTCGAGGCGGCCAAGAAGGCGCGGAAGAAGGCGAAAGGCGCGGAGAAGGCGATCGCGCTCTGGGAGGGCAAGCTCACGGCAGCGGAGGAGACGCCCGGGAAAGCGGTCGAGAAACGGGCCGCGCGCCGCAAGCATGCCTGGTATGAGCGTTTCCGCTGGTGCCGCTCGAGCGACGACTTCCTCCTCGTCGCCGGCCGTGATGCGGCAAGCAACGAGGCCGTGGTGAAGAAGCACGCGGACAAAGGCGACCTCCTCTTCCACACCGACATGGCCGGCGCGCCCTTCGTCGTGGTCAAGGCTGACGGGAAGGAGCTGCCGGCGACGACGATGGAGGAGGCTGCGCAGCTGTGCGCGAGCTACAGCCGCGCTTGGCGGAACGGGATGAGCAGCCTCGAGGTGTTCCACGTCGCACCCGACCAGGTGACGAAGGAGGCGAACGCGGGCGAGTTCCTCGGCAAGGGAGCGTTCATGATCAGGGGGAAGACGACCTATCACAAGCCGCTCCTCAAGGTGGCCCTCGGCATCGATGCCGAAGGAAGGGTGATGGCCGGCCCTCCGAGGGCCGTCAGAAAGCACTGCGAGCGTGCCGTGGAAGTTCTCCAAGGCAGGGAGAAGACGAGCGACGTCGCCAAGGAGCTGCGGCGGCGCCTCGGTGCAGGGGATCTGGACGAGCTTGTCGCAGCCCTGCCGCCCGGCGGGTGCAGGCTCGGCGCGTGAGAGGGAAAGGCGAGGTGCCGGCCGGGCAAACCTTTATAAAGCGCGTCACCAGGCAGGGTCCCATAGTGACGACAAATCCCGATTGTTCTACCTGCAAGTGCCCGATGAGCAAGGTCGGTAGTCTTGACAGCGGCAATGCCAAGTATGAGACCTATCGCTGCCCGAGCTGCCATCAGGAGCGCAGCGTCTGCCTCGGCCTCGGCAAGTGAGTCCCGACAGGCCCTTCATACCCATGCTCTCAGGTTTAAAAACCTTTATAAATGATCGTTCGTGGGGAAGCGGCATGGACCTGCAGCAGATGAACGACCGGCTGGCCGAGGCCCTGAATCGCTGGTGGGACGCGACGGTCGACTACTTCTCGCATCTCAGCCGGCCGGAGATTTATGGCTGGAGCGCGTTCGGCGTCGGCTTCGTCGTCTGCATCGTCGGCGTCATCCTCCTGTGAGGGAAGAGCGCGAGGCTTATAAATAGCTTATAAAGGACCCTGTCTCAAGAGAATTATTTTTAAATGAAGTTTTAAAAAAGGTAAGACTTAAATACCCAGAAAGCAACCCCTACAGGCCTAGGGGGTGGTTTTGATAGGGCAACAGGAAGTCTACGATTTCTTGACACAGCACAAGGGCCAGTGGTTCACCAGCCGTGACATCAGCGAGCAGCTCAATGTCTCCATCGGCTCGGTCACCATGAGCCTCAAGAAGCTCCGCAAGACCAACCTCATCAAGTACCGCAACACCGGGGTGCGGAACACGTTCATCTACACTGTCGAGCCGGAAGGCGTCACCGTCGCGCCGCCGCCCGGCATCATCGAGGTGGAAGAAGTCGTCGAGGAGAAGCCCAAGCCCACCCCGAAGGTCGAGAAGATCATGCCGAAGGTGGTGGAACGCCGGGAACGTGTGCCGATCGTCGTGCCGCGCGCGGAGCCGAAGAAGAAGCCCGCTCCGGCGAAGAAGAAAGCGGCCAAGAAGAAGCAGATGAAGAAGAAAGTCACCAAGCGTAAAGTCGCCAAGAAGAAGACAGCGAAGAAGCAGATGAAGAAGAAAGTCGCCAAGCGTAAAGTCGCCAAGAAGAAGACAGCGAAGAAGACCGGCAAGAAAAGACTCGCCAAGAAGAAGACTGCCAAGAAGGTGACGAAGAAGAAAGTCGCCAAACGCACGCCGGCAAAGAAGAGAACAACCAAGAAAAAGGTTGCGAAGAGACCGATGAAGAAGGCGGCAAAGAAAAGGACGACAAGAAGGACCGCCAAGAAGAAGCCCGCGAGAAAGACCGTCAAGAAAGCGACCGGGAAGAAAGTCACCAAGCGCAAGACCACGAAGAAGAAAGCGGCCAAGAAGACAACGAAGAAGGCGACCAGGCGCGAGCCGGCCAAGAGGAGAGCCACCAAGAAGACAGCGAAGAAGAAAGCGGCCAAGAAAGCCACTAAGAAGAAGCCGGCAAAGAAGAAGACGAAGACCGCGAAGAAGCGCACCGCGAAAAGCCGTGCCGGCCCGGCCGAAGCGAAAGTCCGTGGCGAGAGGCCTGCTGCGTCTTCTCAGACGATAATCTTTAAATACCCTCCTCCTGTTCTCCCGCTCCATGGGCATCAAGGTAACATTTCCCGACGGGAACAGCAAGGAATACAACCAGGGCGTCACCCCCCTCGACATCGCCAAGGGCATCAGCGAGGGCCTCGCGCGCGCGGTCATCGGAGCGAAGGCTGACGGCCAGC
>CAZSAS010000012.1:0-11775 GCA_964604855.1 uncultured Methanosarcinales archaeon | reverse complement strand
CATAGGTGACCGCGACGCTGACCGGGCTCGCAGGGTTGCCGACGCAATCCGCTTCCGTGTCGTAGTAGGAGCAGGCCATTGCGTCCTTCGAGAGGCACTTGCCGGCCGCGTTGTGCGGCACCGGCGGCTCGACGCCGCCCCACTGGACCTCCTGGTTCCAGTAGCAGGACGGACTCATGAGACTGCAGAGCTCGCTGTCGCAGAAGCCGAAGACGCTGGCGCACTCCTCGCACGCGCCCTGGACCGTGCCGTCTTTCGGTGTGCAGACCCCTTTGCCGAGCCCGGCGAGCTCCGGCGGCACGCGCCATTCGCAGCCCCCGTCGGAGACGCCGCACGGATCGGCCACGTTCCCGCTGCATGCCGCCTCGCTGCGGTAGTCGTAGCAGCTCGTCACGTGGGTGCATGCCGTGAAGGTGTCGTCCGCGAAGCCCTGGTTGTCCTGGACGCAGCCGGCGAGGCTGGCGCAGTCGTCGCCGCCCGTCACGCTGGCGCCGAGGTCGATGAGCCAGCCGAAGATGCCGTTGCACTGGTCGCAGTCGCTCGGCAGCCTGCACGAGGTGGTGCCGACGCTCGTGCGGTAGCAGACCTCGCCCAGCGAGCCGCACTCCGTGTCGAGCACGACCTGGTTGGTCATGTTGCAATGCGCCGCGCCGGTGAAGGGCGAGATCCCGCCGCTCCCGTCGGCCGCGGGAGGACTCAGCTCCTCGTCGTTGAAGAAGCATGTGCTCGTCGTCGCGCCGCCGTCGAGGCAATACCGGCTCATCGGCGCGACGCAGTGGGCCGTGCCGTCCACATCCTGCGGGATCTCATTGCCCGTCGCGTCGAGCGCGGTCACCTCGTAGCAGAGCTCGGCATCGGCGGGCACGCCCGTGTCGGTGTAGCTCCCCTCGCCCGGCCCGGCGAAGCCGACGGGGGCGCAAGAGCCGTCCTCGCAGCGCGAGACGAGATAGCCCTGCCCTTCCGGACACTCGCTCGGCGTCCACGAGACGCTCACCTCGTCAGCGCCCGCGACCAGGCTCGCCGTCGTGTCGGTGACCGCGTCGATGGCGCACAGGCCGATCGAGCAGTCCAGGTGGAAGTCGATGGTGGTATCGCCAGCCATGTCCTTCTGGACCTGCTGCTGGCCGCAGCCCACCTTGCTCGCCTTGAAGTTGATCAGTCCTTGGGAGACGCCGGTGAGGGTGAACGAGCCGTCATCCTGCGCGAAGACCGTGACGAGGACGCTCCCGGCCGGGAACTGGACCTTCGCTTCCGGCACGCGTCCGGTGTCGCTGCCGGGGTCGTCGTCGTAGACGACGCCGGTGACCGTGTACGTCCCGCCGATGCCGCCGCCCGCGCTGCCGCCGCAGCCGACGACGCAGTCGTCCGACGGCGGGAAGACGCCATAGTTGAGGCTGAACAGCCCGGCGCAGAAGGCCTGGCTCACTTGGGCGGGCCACGCCGGCTCGTGCGTCGTGAGCTCGCAGCAGCACACCTGCCGGCACTCGTCGCTCGTGCTGCTCTTGAGCGCACCGCCGTTGCCGAGGCAGTAGTCGGTGAAAGCGCCCTGCCCCTGGTAGTCGCTCGCGAGCTCGCAATAGTAGTCCCCGCTCGGCTGCGCGAGCGGGAAGACGCACGCGTCCTCCGCCGCCAGCGCGCCCGGCAGGAGAAGGATGAGGAGAAGAACAAGGAGGAGCGGGGGGATAAGGATAAGGAATCGCATGTGCCTCACCACCCCGTTCCCACCGACGGCGCGGCTTATAAATGTTTCGCGGTGCTCAGGAGTTCTCGGTTGGCTACGTGATGGTCACGGTCACGCGTTGCCAGTCCTCGCGCTCGCTGTTGTCCCATATCCTGACCTTGGCATGGTAGGTGCCGGGAGTCGTCGCCAGCGTCCTGATCTGGAGCAGACGGGGCCCGTCGTTGGGCAGTGACAGGTCGGTCGCCTCGATGACGTCAGTCCCGTCGAGGACCTCGAGATCGACGCCCACGATGTCGCCGTCGGGGTCGAGGTAATAGATGTCCTTGGTCATCGCGGGAACGGGCGGGTGCGTCTGGGGGTCCCAATGCGCGAAGACGAAGTCGGCGCTGTCGAGCCGGTCCAGTATCGGCGCCCGGTCCTGGACGAGGAAGCTGAAGCTCCACGCCGCGCGGTCGACCCTGCTTTCCGGGTCGGTGATGGTGACGAGGAGGAGGTCCTTCCGCCCGGTGCGGCGCTCCTCCAGCGGGCGTTGCGTGACGGCGAAGCCGTCCTGGCCGGCGATGCTATTGTAGTCCGCCGCGTCCGCCAGCCGGAACGCCGGGTCCTTGCTCACGCGCTTCAGGAGGCGGTAGGCGTAGTCCATCACCTTGTACAGCCTGACCGGGTAGCGTCGCGTGAAGCGGCCGAGCCGGAGCGCGCCCTCCTCGTCGGCGAAGCGCAGGCCGAGGTCGAGCTCGACGAGCGTCTCGCTCTCGGTGTAGGTGACCGTGACGTTCGGCGCGGCGAGGGTGACGCTCGTGCCGAGTCGACGGGCGAACTCGTCCGGGTCGAGGCACTGGCCGAGCCCGGCTTCGAGGAAGGCTTCGAGGCTCGCCTGCACGCTCGTGCGGTGATAGTACGGGTGCGAAAAGAGCTGGCGGGGGCAGCGCAGGTTCGGGTTCGTGAAGGCCATGTTGTTCGCGCCGGCAGGGTCGCACGCACCGGGCAGGACGTACTGGCCGTACGGGCCGTCATCCGACGGGTCGCTCCAGAGATGCAACGGATGCGTGTCATCGGCTTTGATGGCTGCGAAGCTGAGCTGGTCGAGACCGAGTCCTGGCCACGGGTAGGGCTGTTCCTCCGCAGGGTCGAAGCTCCAGTCCGGCGGATTGCTCGGTATGCGGAGGAAGTCGCTCGTGAAGGGCGGCCGGAACGCGAAGCCGCTGTCGTTGATGAGCCCGAAGCCGACGAGCACCGCCGCGCTGCCGACCTGCCCGGGCGCGACGAGCGCCTTGACCGGCCAGGACGCGACCGTGGCGGTGCCCGGGAAGACGTAGCCGGGGTCGTGCAGTCCGCCTTGCGTCGTGTAGAGCAGGCCGCCCTGCTCGCCAAGCTTCTTGAACGCGTCGTTCGCGACGAGGTCGAGGCAGCTGTCCACGTGCGCCTCGACGAGCGCCGCGTCGTAGCCGTCGGCGACGGCGGGCGCGGCCTGTGTGCCAAGGATAGCGGCCCTGAGCAGGAGCACGAGGAGGAGGACGATGAGGATGGCGAGGCCTATCAGGACGAAAGCGGTGACCTGGCCGCGCCCACCTCTCATGCGACGCTCTGGAGAAAGTGCGTATTTAAAGGTTTAGTCGCCCGTGAGTCGGACGAGGACGTATTGTTGCCAGGGCTCGCCCGGTGAGCGGGCAGAGACGGCGAAGTCGGCATAAACGCGGAGGAAGAGCCCTCCTCGGCCGTTCGGTTCCAGGAGCCGTGCGGGATCGACCTCGAACTGCCAGCTGTACCGTCGGGGATCGTATGCGGGGTCATCGTTCGTGACCGTGACCAGGGCGAAATCCTCTTCGCCCCGCAAGAGGTGCAAGCCGACGACCGGACGGAACGGCATGCCGGCGCGTGCCGGGTGCTTGATGTGATTCGAGATCGCTTCCCGCATGCTCAGCTCGAGATTGTAGAGGCTGTCTTTGCCATACCCCCTCGCGGCGAGCCAGACAAGGACGTGATCGTCGATATACCGGCCCATGAACCCGATCGTGGGGAGCCGGATGCCCGTCCCCAAGTCCTCTGCGAAGCACGGCGCTGCGCGGCACAGGCCGACAAGGTCTACCGTGCTGACGTCGAGCTTGTTCACGAATGGCACGACGTCGAGCCTGGGGAGCGTGAGCTCCTCGAGCTGTGCTGGTTTGGCGGGTGCCATGGTGCTGGCCTTTCGGATTCCGCTATTCCTCTTCGAACACGATCGCGGCGTAGCTGACGCTGTTCCTGTCGTCGCCCGTGACCTCGGCGCTGGTGTAGTACTGCTCGAGCTTCGCCTTCGCTTTCGGCTTGAGCAGATGGAGCAGCAGGGCGATGGCGCGCGCGCCGCAGACGGTCGCGAGCTCCTTCTCGACGAAGGCGAGGAACTCGCCCGGCTTGCGCTCCGTGATGAGGTCGATCATCTCCTTGTCGAACGCCGCGATCTGCTCCTGGGAGCGTTGCGTGAACCGCACGTACCGATAGTCGGGGCCGTGATGGGTGAAGTCGCTGGAAGCGATGACGATGGCGGTCCTGCCCGTCTCGACCAAGGTCTCCTTGATGTCCAGGGCGAGCTGCGCCAGATCGGCATCCTCGCTCAGCATGATGGGGACAATCTTCACCTTCTCGTCGAGGAGCTGGAGGAAGGGGAGCTGGACCTCGAGGCTGTGCTCGCGCGCCATGATTCCGTCGTCGAGCCGGATGGCGCCTTTCGCGACGAGGCCGCGCACGAACTCCTGGTCGGCGCGGACCATGCCGAAGGGCGTCTTCCAGGTCTCGCTGGACGTCCCGGATTCGGGGCTGTTGTGGTTCGGCCCGACGAGGATGAACAGGTCGGGCTTGGGCGAGGCGGCGATGGCGTGATACGCCCAGGCCGCGCACTGGCCGGAGAAGGGGTAGCCGGCGTGCGGCACGATGGCCGCGACGACGTGGCAATCCTTCCGCTTCGTCTGCGGCATGCTGCCAGGGCCACGCTCGCCGGTGAACGCGTCCTTGAGAGCTTGGCGGAGCCCGTTCTCCGAGGCGGGGTAGAAGTATCCGGCATAGGCTGCTTCGCGCATGACCTTCCCTCAGGCTCTGGTTTTTTTAAGCTTTGTGACCCGTGAGGAGTATTCGTCCGACGGCTTTGAGCCCTTCCGCGTCGCGCTGCTCCCACGACGAGCGGGCGCCGCTCGTGACGTGATAGGCTATCTTGTACTTCCTGCACCACCGCGCGTTCTGCATCATCCGGCCGAGCACGGTTTCGGGACGCTTCGCGTTGAGCAAGAGCGAGGTCGTCGTGATGATGGCCTTGCCCGGCCGTTTCGCCGTGGCCTGGCAGAGCTTGAGCAGCACCTGGTTCAGCCCCGAGTTCCGGTGGTGGATGAAGTCCTGCCGGTTCCCGTTCTCGGGCTCGAGGATGAAGTCGACGAACCTGCTCTCGAAGAACTCCCGGGCGCACGGGGCGACGACGTAGTCGTACCTGCCCTTGAGCGCTTTCGCCTGGTTCGCCGTCCTGGCGAGTGCGGCCGTCTTCATGCCCCGCAACTCTCTCCCTCGCGCCTGCGATTGGGTGGGAGCGGCCGTGCCTGCAGCGGACGGGCGGGCGCTGCGGGCGCCGCCGCGGTGGTCGGTATGCAGCACGATGATCTCCTTGTGCCCCAGCTCCCTGGCGAGCGCGACCTGTTCCTGCGTGCCTTCGACGAGGAGTTCCATACGGAAAGGGGTGCGCGACGGCTTTTTAATGGTTGAGAGAATGATTTATTTTCTATATAGAAATTTTCTGAAGAAACATTTATATGTAGCATATGTAGCGCACGGGAACTTGTGGAGAAGAAGATCAGATCCTTCGATGGCACGCACATCAACTACGAGATCTCCAAAGGGAGAAAAGACGCCTGGCTCGTCTTCATCCACGGTGCGGGCGGCGATCTCACCGCGTGGAGAAAAGAACGCTACTTCTTCCATCGGAAAGGCCTGCCGACAGTCGCGATTGACCTGCGGGGACACGGCAAATCGGACCGGCCCGACCTCCCCGCCAACTACCGCCTGGAGGACTTCGCGAAGGACGTCCATACGGTAATCCGACACGAAAAGATCAAGAACTTCATCATCGTCGGCCACTGTCTCGGCGGTATGATCGCCATCATGTTCCACAAACTCTTTCCCGCCTTGGCGCGGGCCTACGTCCTCATCGACACGACCTACAAGGCGCCAATGAAGCTCAAGCGATTCTTTAAGCACCACCCCTTTTTCGAACTCGTGCTCAACCATCTCCTGGAACACGAAGACCTGCGGAAGAAGCACTTCTCGCACGTGAAATTCGGGAAATTCGTCGGCACCGGTGACTACAACGTCATGAGGATCTTCTCCGACATCACGCACACATCGCTCAGATCGTGGATCTTCACTTTCGAGAACCTCGCGGACTTCGACGGGATCAAGACGCTCAAAGGCATGAAGAAGCACGTCCTGATCATCGAAGGAGGCCGGGACTCCATCTTCGGCGTGCTCAAGGCCAGGAAGATCCGCAACCTGGTGAAGCATTCGGAACTGGACATCATCCCAGAAGCAAACCACATCATCGTGCTCAACAACCCGAAGAAACTCGAAGAAGACATCTATCGCTTTATCACGACATTCAAGGGATTCGGATAACTAGTGTCGCTTGACGCCCAACCTCTTCAGCGCCGTGCGCCGCTCATACATCGAGATGGTGACGCAAGCGACGATACTGCCGGTCGCGTTCCACACCAGGTCGAAGGCGTTGTTGAAATAATCACCGACGGTCTTGGCCGCGCCAAGCCAGAGCACCGCGCCGAGCTCCATGATCTCCGACACCGCGCCGAGCCCCATCACGATGAGGAAGAGGAGCAGGGAGAAATGGAGGAGGGCGGTCTTGCTCCGAATCGCGAAATGCGGGCGCAGGAGGTTGTACGCGACGAAGGTGAGGATGAACACACCGAAGACGTGGACCACGTTGTCGTATTTCACCCAAGGCGGGAGCAGCCAAAGGTCATAGAGCCGCGTGCCGCCGAAATAGAGCGTGCCACCCATCAGGCTGAGCAGCCAGTGTATCGCGATGCCGCCGATGAGCGGTTCCGTGAGGCGGAGCTTGTGATAGAAGCTCACGATGAAGAGGAAGAAGGCAAACATGACGAGCGAGTAGTACATGAACTCGCCGTTGCCCGACAGCACGAAGACGACGCTGAAGATGAAGAGCGAGAGCACCATGAAGAAGAACACGAGCCGCGTCTTGAAGGAGAAGCTCGCGATGTGCCGGTGCACCCGTTCCCAGAACCTCATGAGCGCGGGGGGGAGAAGAGGGGTTTTTAAGCGTTTGGGCAGGAGGGAAGCGGGAAGGGTCAGAGGCTCGCGGCGAGACGGCACGCCTTGCACAGGCCGCTCGTCGACGGCTCGCCGCAGGACGCGCAGGGCACGGCACGTGTTTTCCGGGGGAACACCCCCTTCTTGACCTTGAGGAAATGGCGCAGGACGCGCTCGCGCGCGCCGGGATGCCGGGCTTCGTACGCGAGCAGCACGGCGCGCGCGTCGTTCCGGTACGCTTGCGGCGCGTACGGGCACTCGTTCCACGCCGTCGCGAGCCCGTGCAGCAGCGCGTACGTGAGGCACTCCTTCTCCGTGCAGCAGTAGAGGGGCTTCACCTTCCGGACGAATCCTGAGGAACGTTCGGCACGGGGCGCGCTCGTCGTCGCAGGGCCGATCCGCGCGAAGAGCCCGGTGTTGGCACGCGCCAGGTTCATCAGTACCGCTTGGGATTCGTCGTCAGCGTTGTGGCCGGTGGCGAGGACGTCGAACCCGCGCGCGACGCGGTTGAGGAGCTGCCGACGGAACGTGCCGCAGACCGTGCAGGGACGGAACTTCCCCTTCGCCAATATCCCGTCCAGATCCTTCCCGTACGCGCCCTTGAACGAGATGATACGTAATGGTATGTTGTGGTTCTTCGTGAACGATGTGAGGTCGCGGAGCGTCCGGTCCCGGTAGCCGGCGATGCCCTCGTCGACAGCGAGCGCCGCGACGTCGTACCCGAGCCGTTTGAGGACAAAGAGGAGCGCGGTGCTGTCCTTGCCGCCGCTGCACGCGACCGCGACCTTGTCGCGCTTCCGGATGAGCCGGTGCTCGCGGATAGTCGCTTGCACCTTCTCCTCGAAGCGCGCGGAGAAGTGCTCGGCGCAGAGCGCGGGCGCGTGCCAGACGGTCGTCCGGGAGCAGCGGGAGCAGCGCATGGAAGAAATGGGGAGAAGAAAGGGGTTAAAAGCGTTCCCGTCACGGGATGTTGAACCGGATGCAGTCGCCGCCCTTGCAGGCCTCGTTCGCCTTGCAACTGCCACCACACAGATCGATGGAGGTGGCGACGCAGGTGCCGGTCGTGCCCGTCACCACGCAGACAGGCGTCGGCGCCGCGCACGCGCTGTTGCTCGCGCAGCCGCTCGTGACGATGTTGCAGCCGGGGTCGCACGTGCCCGCGGAAGGCTTCGTGATCGAGAGGAGGGGATTGGTCGGGTTCGCGGAGACATCCCAGCACGCGCGGGAGACGAGCGAGCCGCCGTCGTTGTAGACCACGTGCCACGCACCGTCTGCCGTGTTGACGTCGACGGACGCATGGTCGCCGGAACTGCCTGCCGGATTGTCAAAGATGGTCTGGTCGCCCGTTACGATCTTCGGCTGGCCGGGCGTGTTGTGGCTCCGCGAGGCGTACCAGTTGCAGAGCTCGCCGTTGAAGTCGTCAGGGGTGTTGACCTGGTTGTCCGGCGTCACCTGCAGCTCCGGCGCGCCCTGGTCGTTGATGCGCGTCGCGAAGGAGTAATGGCCCTGCGTCCCTGCTGCAGACCAGTCCGTCAGGCAGGGCGTGCACGACGGCGGCGAGATCTCGATCCCGCACACCGTGCCGCACGCTGTCGGCTCGGGGCAGGCGAAGAGGTCGGCCGGTGGCGTCCCGCCGCCGGTGCCGCACGGCGGCGACGGATCGGTGACGCCGTCGCAGTCGTTGTCCACGGTATCGCCGCAGATCTCGTCGGCGCCGTAATGGACGCACTGCGGGCAGGCGCCGTACCACGGCTTGATGGGGTCGTCGCACGCGACGTCGCCGTTCACGCTCGGGTCGCAGCTCAGGTCAGAGCTCCCGTCGTTCACGAGGATGAGCCCGGGGTTCCGGTCGAAGCAGTCCTCGATGCCGCAGTCGCCCCCTTCCTTGAAGAAGCCGTCGCCGTCATCATCCGTGCAGGTCGGCACGGCCGGGGTCTCGATCTGGCATTCGGCGCTGCAGCCGTCGCCATCGACGAGGTTGCCGTCGTCGCACGCTTCCGGCGGCGTGGCGTCCGGCTCGAGGATGCCGTTCCCGCAGACCTCGTCGAAGCTGAGCGGCTCGCCCTCGGCGCTGAGCCGCAAGCGCGCCGTGAGCTCGCGCCAGTCATCGTCGGTGATGCCAGCGAGCGAGACCCGCTGGCTGGTGCCGCCCGCGTGATACGCGGCGTTGGCGCCGAAGCGCGCGAGCAGGGGCTGGACGCTCGCCGCCAGGTTCTCGAAGAGGAGGCTCGCCTCGTCGTCCCGCTTGCTCGCCACGACGCGCTTGGCCGACGCGCCGCCGCCGCTCCACTGGTACGTTTCGGTGAAGCCCGAGATGAGCGCGGGGTCCACGCCCTGCGCGACGCCGCCGCCAAAGAGGCTGTCGAAGAAGTCGAACACGCCGTCGAGGAAGCCCGTAGTGAAGGGGTTGCTGTCGGTGCTGATGATGAGGATGCCCTTGCCGGCCTGGCCAGGATTGTACCAGATGCTCCCGGCGCCGTAGCTCCCGCCGAACTGGGGGTTGGCGGCGCATCTGACGAAGCTCGTGCCGCTCGGGTCGTCATAGGTGTTTGCCACGTCGTCGCACGCCGTCGCGGGGGGCGGGTTCGTGCCCGCGTTGAACGGGTAGTACTGGCCGAGCTGTTCGAGGATTGCCGCGAGAGGCGCCGCCGCGCTCGTGTCGTAGAGGAAGCCGAGGGTGCGAGTCTCGCCGGCGGCGTCGTGCTTCAGCACGCAGGCCTTGCGGATGACGTTCTGGTCGGGCAGCGGGTTCGGCAGCACGAGCTCGGGACTGCCGCAATCGAGGGTGTAGGCCGCGCCGTCGAGCCCTTGGAGCATGCTGCCGGCGAGGAAGGCGAGCAGGCTCTCGTCCGTCACGCCCGGCCCCTCGTCCTGCGGCGGCCCGGCGCCGCCCTCGCAGGCGTATGTCGCCTCGGGGCTGGCGCTCTTGGTGTCCGTGGAGAAGTCCAGGGTGAGCGTGCGGACCCGGTCACCGCGAAGCACGCCCTGCACGGTCCAGGATGCGCCGTCCGCGCCGATGAACTGGTGGACGGCGCGCGGCGCGTAGTCGTCGAAGGAGAGGGCGCTCGGCCCGGTGACCGTGCCGGTCGCGGGATCGAAGGCGTAGGTCTGGCTCAGCGTGGAGGTGTAGGTGATGACGCCGCCCGCCTCGGCCAGGGCGGTCTCCCGGCCCGCCAGGATGGAGAGGGCGCTCAGTGCGTCGAGACCGTACACGTCGCTGCCGGAGTCCGCTATCTTGTCCTGCACGTGGTTCATGTAGGTATCGCTCACGGCCTCGAAGGCGAAGACGCCGCCGGCGTTGTCGGTGTTGTTGTAGGGGAAGACGACCACGCCGCGCTCGCCCAGCTCGGGATCGGGCTCGACGCTCTTGTAGACGGGCGGGATGCCGATGGTCATCGGCCGGTACCGGCCCGTGGCGTCCGCGACGACGTTGCCGCCGAGGAACCGCAAGAGGAAGTAGTGGCCGCCCTGCTGGATCGCGATGATGCCGTCCTGCTCGGTCAGCTGGTCGTAAGTGCTGAGGAAGACGTGCGGCTCGCGGCACGCCGCGTCGCCGCCCGCCGGGTCGCCGAGGCGGCCCATGACGAGGTTCTTGCGGGTGTAGAGGCGTCCCTTATCGTCGGGCACAGCGTCCTTGCTGTCGGCCGTGGACTTGTTGCTCGTCCGCGTGCTGAAGGTGAAGAAGGCGAGCGGGTCGTCCGTGAACCGCAGCGCGGCGCGCGTGACGAAGCCTTCCGGCGAGGCGAAGGCTTGGCCGGCCGCGTCGACCGTGCCACTCAGGACGTAGTCGGGCGTGGCGTAACTGTACACGCGGCCATCCCTGTTGTTGAAGGTCTCCTTGACCTCGTAGTTCCGGGCAGGGCCGCCCGCGTCGTCATAGAGTCGCGTCTCGAGCACGGCACGCACCGCGTCGTTGGCGCAGTAACCGCTGAGGAGCAGGCCGGGTCGGGTGAAGGAACGCATCGAGCCGGCGTGGTCGAAGAGGAGCCGGCTCCAGCCGTACCAAGCCTGCGCCGGGGGGTTGAACGCGCCGCTCTCGAGGGTGTCGCCGGCGCGTGCGCCGCCGAAGCTGCCGGCGGCGTCGAGGGCGGCGAAGCGCGCCATGACGAGGTCGAGGTTCATCTCTGCGAGGGTGGCGAGCTCCCCGTTGTCGCTCGTCGCGAGGATTGCGGCGAGACCTTCCACGACGTCCGCGAGCGCCGCCGGGTCGTCCTCAGAGGACCAGCCCTGGCCGCCCTTGGCCTTGAGGAGGGTGATGAGCCCGGCATCGCCCACGCCGTTCGCGAGGTAGCCCCCGACCTTCCCGACGAAGCTGTCGGCTTCCGGCGCGCCGGGCGGGCTATAGCTGTCCAGCCGCGCGGCGAGCGCCGCCGGGTTGTCGCCGGTGAGCTTGCCCGCATAGTCGTGCTCGATCCAAGCGAGGTAGAGTGCGCCGCGGGGCGTGAGCGCGCCCGGAGCATCGTATTGGAATTGGGTGCTGAGCAGGAGGTTCGCGGCCTCGACGCCGAGGGAGCTGCCTTTGCTGAGCTCGAAGAGCGCGACCTCGTAGCGCAACGGCACGGACGCCTGGACGTTGTACAGCCACTGGTGCTGGCTGCCGTAGTAGCCGTCCAGGTCCTGCACGGCGGCACCGGCGCGCGCGGCGAATCCCTGGTCGCAGACGTTGCGCTTGACGCAGTCATCGGCGGCCGCGAAGGACGGGACGAGAGAGAAGATAACGATGATGGCGAGGATGAGAGTGAACAGGAAGGATGGGGTGAGGGACGCGCGCATGGGACAACCTCTCGACGTCTCTC
>CAZSAS010000011.1:0-12135 GCA_964604855.1 uncultured Methanosarcinales archaeon | reverse complement strand
TGCTCGATGAAGTCGTCCTCCTTCTTCGACGCGCCGCGTACGCCCTTGCCGCCGCGCCGCTGCTCGCGGTAGAGGGCGAGCTCCATGCGCTTGGCGTAGCCCGCGTGCGAGATGGACACGACCTGCTCCTGCGGCTCGATCAGGTCCTCCAGGTCGAGCTCCTCGTCCTCCACGTCGAGGATCTTGGTGCGGCGCGCGTCGCCGTACTTCTCGCTCAGTTCGGACAGCTCATGCTTGATGATGCCGAGGATCCTGGCCTCGTCGGCGAGGATGGCGCCGAGCTCGGCGATGCGCCGCTGCAGCTCCTCGAGCTCCTGGCGGATCTTCTCCTGCTCGAGCGCCGCGAGCTTCTGGAGCTTCATGTCGAGGATGGCGTTCGCCTGCACGTCGGTGAGCCGGTATTGGGAGACGAGGCCTGTCCGCGCCGTCTCGACGTCCTTCGCCTTCCTGATGAGCGCCACGACGGTGTCGATGTCGTCCAGCGCGATCGTCAGGCCTTTGAGGATGTGCGCCCGTTCCTTCGCCTTCTGCAGCTCGAACTCCGTCCTGCGGCGCACGACGACGCGGCGGTGGAGCACGTACTGCTCGAGGATTGGTTTCAGGCCGAGCGTGCGCGGCTTGCCGTCCACGAGCGCGACGATGTTGATGCCGAACGTGACTTGCAGGCGGGTGTGCGCCAGCAGTTGGTTCTCGACGATCTCCGGGTTCGCGTCCCGCTTCAGCTCGATGACGATGCGCATCCCCTTCCTATCGGACTCGTCGCGCAGGTCAGCGATGCCTTCGATGCGCTTCTCGCGCACCGCGTCGGCTATTTGCTCGACGAGCTGCGCCTTGTTGACCATGTAGGGGATCTCGGTCACGACGATGCGCTTCCGATCGCCCTTCTCCTCGACCGCGAGGACGCTCTTCACCCTGATCCTGCCGCGGCCCGAGCCGTAGGCCTGCGCGATGCCCGCCTTGCCGGCGATGATGCCCCCGGTGGGGAAGTCCGGGCCCTGGACGTGCGCGAAGAGCTCGGCCGTCTCGATGTCCGGGTTGTCGATGAGCGCGATGGCGGCGTGCGCCACTTCCGTGAGGTTGTGCGGCGGCACGTTCGTCGCCATGCCGACCGCGATGCCCGCGGAGCCGTTGATGAGCAGGTTGGGCAGCTTCGCGGGGAGCACGCTCGGCTCCTTGAGGCTGCCGTCGAAATTCTCCTGGAAGTCGACGGTGTCCTTGTCGATGTCCTGCAAGAGCTCGTCCGCGATCCTGGCGAGGCGCGCTTCCGTGTACCGCATCGCTGCGGCAGAGTCGCCGTCCACGCTGCCGAAGTTGCCCTGCCCGTCGATGAGCGGATACCTGAGAGAGAAGTCCTGGGCCATGCGGACGAGGGTGTCGTACACTGCCGAGTCGCCGTGCGGGTGGTACTTGCCGAGCACCTCGCCCACGATGCGGGCGCATTTCTTGAAGGGCTGGCCGTGCTTCATGCCCATGTCGTTCATCGCGTAGAGGATGCGGCGGTGGACGGGCTTGAGGCCGTCCCTCACGTCCGGCAGCGCGCGACCCACGATGACGCTCATGGCGTAGTCGAGATAGCTCCGCTTCATCTCGTCCTCGATGACCTGTGGGATGACGCGTTCTGTCGCGGTCGGGCTTTCCGGAGGCGGCGCGCGGGCTGCCTCATGCTTGTCGTCTGCCATGGGTTTCACGAGAAGATTTTTGCCAGGAATCCGGTGGTCTTTTCTCGCCTTTTCTCGTCGATAAAAAGAGGCTGGAGCGCGTTTATAATGCTTTGGGTTTCCTATTTGTTTTCCATAAAGAAAATTATCTGTGCAGTTCCACCAAAAGTTTAAAAATAATACGGGCTTCATACGCCGTAAGAGAGCCCGGCCCAGGCCGGGAAGGGGGTGGAAACAGTGGCATTCGAGAAGATATTCAGCAACTTCTTCGGCATGGTCAAGCTCGAAGACAAGGCCTTCGGCGAGACGACGAAGTCGAGCTTCGGGACGGCCGCCTTGAACCTCGCCATGATCGCGGTCGCGGTCGCGCTCGGCGCGTTCTGGCTCACCATGGACGTCGGCGCGCTCATCAGCAGCATCGTCGGCGTCTTCATCGGCCTCCTGGTCGGTTACTTCGTCGTCACCTTCATCTTCTGGATCTTCGCGAAGATGTTCGGCGGCACGGGTGGCTACATGGCCCACTACAACGGGCTCACCCACATCGGCCTTTGGGCCTTGCTGTCCATCATCCCGGTGGTCGGCACCGGCCTCGCCGGCCTCGGCGGCCTCTGGGGCATCGTGATGAACATCTTCTACACGAAGAAGCTCCACAGCCTCCCCACGGGCAAGGCGGTGGCGGCCGTGCTCATCCCGTACGCCATCTTCATCGTCCTCGCGATCGTGGTCGCGGCGATGATGGCCGCATTCATGGTGGCGACGCTCGGCGGCCTGGGCGGCCTGAGCGCACTGGGCAAGCTCTGAGCAAATTTTTTAAACACCCTTTTTCTTTTCTTCACCCATGCGCATCCACCATGGCAGGCTGAAGGCGAAAGGCTGGACCGACCAGGAGATCACGCACGCGAAGAAAGCGGTGAAGCGCGCCGAGAAGAAGAAGCACCCAGCCTACGGCTTCCTTGAGGTGGCCGTCTACTGGGGGCTGCTCTTCCTCACCGCCGTCGGCATCTTCCTCGTCAGCATTGTCATCGTCCCCGTCCTCTTCGTCTACCCGGACAGCCTCATCCTCGGCGTCCTGCTCGCGCTCGGGCTGTGCCTCGGCAGCCTCTTCGCCCTCCTCATCAAGGACGTCGAATGGCTCGAGCCCCGCCATCACGCCTTCAACCTCGCGGTGCTCGCGCTCGTCGCGGTCCTCAACATCCTTTTCATCACCGGCCAGTTCTCGAGCCTCGTCGGGGACGAGCACCGACCATGGCTCCTCGGCCTCGGCTTCGCCGTCGCCATCCTAGCCCCCTACACCTTCCACCTGCTCAGCGCCCCGAGGAGATGAACATGGCATCGATGACGCTGATCGAATGGGCGGAACACTACCTCAGGCACCGCGACCTCTTCGAGCGGAAGATCGGCAGCATCGAACGGAAGGGCGAGACCGGGCTCCTCATACGCCAGAAGGACGCCTCCACGTACACTTGCCTCGTCGCAGAGCGGTTCGACGAGGGCATCTTGCAGGATATCGGGGGGAAGGAGAAAGTCCTGGTCGTGACGCGCAACCTGAAGGACAACGTGGTCTTCGTCACGAAGCACTGGAAGGAGCTGAGTGAACGCCAGGGCCTGAAGCTCGTCTTCGCGAACGCGGCGAAGAACGAGAAGTGGGTGCTCGTCCCGAGCGGCCACGCCCGAGTGGCGGAGGCGGCGAGCCTCAAGGCGGGCCTGATGGCCATGCACGACGCCGTGCCGGAAGGCTGACGCAACCCTTATAAATCTCCCTCCTTCTGGATGCCCCATGGCCTACGACATCGTGGTCGGCAGGAACGCGCAGGACCTGAAGCGCTTCGGCACAGAGGGCACGATCTATCTCGGCAAGCACTACGTCAAGATGGGACGAACCACCTCACTGTCCAACAAGGTATACCTCGACATGATACGCAGCCATGTCGTCTTCGTCTGCGGCAAGCGCGGCGGGGGCAAGAGCTACACCATGGGCGTCATCGCCGAGGGCATGGCCGACCTGCCGGAGCACATCCGGAAGAACATCAGCATCATCATGCTCGACACCATGGGCGTCTACTGGACGATGAAGTACCCGAACATGAAGGACAAGGAGCTCCTCGACGACTGGGGGCTCAAGCCGCACCCGCTCGAGACCACAATCTTCACCCCGACCGGCTACTACAACAAGTACCGGGACGAGGGCATCCCGACAGACAAGGCCTTCAGCATCAGGCCCAGCGAGCTCCAGGGGACGGACTGGACCACGACCTTCGACGTGCACCCCAACGAGCCCATCGGCGTCCTGATCCAGCGCATCATCCACGCGTTCCGTGAGAAAGGCGAGGACTACGACATCGACGGCATCATCGCCGCCATCGACGAGGACGAGGAGGCCGACAAGGACACGAAGAACGCGGCCAAGACGCACTTCGAAGCGGCGAAAGGCTGGGGCGTGTTCGACCGGCAGGGGACCACGTTGAAAGAGCTCGCCAGGCCCGGCCAGGTCACGGTGCTGGACGTGAGCTGCTACGCCACCGAGGAGAACGGCTGGGCCGTGAAGGCGCTCGTCATCGGCCTCGTCGCGCAGAAGCTGTTCAACGAGCGCATGCTCGCCCGCAAGGACGAGGAGTTCAAGGACGTCGAGGCGCAGACGAGCTACTTCAGCGAGGACAAGAGCGGCGAGCAGGACTTCCCCATGGTCTGGCTCGTCGTGGACGAGGCGCACGAGTTCATGCCGAACAAGGGCAAGACCCTGGCGACCGACCCCCTGGTCACCATCCTGCGCGAGGGCCGGCAGCCCGGCATCTCGCTCATCCTCGCCACGCAGCAGCCCGGCAAGATCCACACGGACGTCATGACCCAGAGCGACACGATCATCAGCCACCGCATCACCGCCAAATTGGACACGGACGCCCTCGGGATGCTCATGCAGAGCTACATGCGCGCCGGTCTCGACGTCGAGCTGGACAACCTGCCCCGGACGACGGGCGCCGCCCTCATCCTGGACGACAACAACGAGAAGATGTACCCTATCCAGGTCCGGCCGCGGTTCACCTGGCACGGCGGCGAGGCGCCGAGCGCCCTGAAGGAGAAGAAGGAGCTCTTCGGGGAGTAGGCGCTGCTCTCGCTCCCTCCGCCCTCTCATCCCTTCCGGCCCCTCTCCGGAGCCTCTCCATCCCCGCAGGACAAAATTTTATAACTCTCACTCCCTTCCCTTCCCTCATGGCCTTCAGCCGACGCTTCCCCCGTGATGTCAAGGGCTCGCCCTACCCTGTCTGGGAGGAGGTCTATCTCTCCACGGAGGAGGAGGCGAAGCTCGAGCAGGACGCGCGCGAGAACGGCCTGAAGGTGATGCGCGAGTGCCTCCACGACGCCGAGGAGATCGTCAAGGGGCAGGGCATGAAGGACTTCCAGACCAACGTCGTCCAGCTCGCCATCTCCCTCTTCGAGAAGCGCGCCAGCCATGCCGTCTACTGGAAGGAAGAGGCAGTGAAGGACAAGTTCGACAAGGCCTACCGGAAGCCATAGGCCGGCTAGCCCCGCACCGTGTAGGCGCGGAGGTGTTCTGTCGCGTACTCGCTGATGATGTTGCCCTTCTGCTTGAGCTGCACGAGGTCCTGCTCCTTCAGGACCGGGCCGTTCTCGTCGAGGTACTGCCTGAGCTGGCCGAGATAGGCGAAACAGGCGTGGATGAGGTCGGTCTGCGTCAGGATGCCTATCACCTTCTTGTCCTGGACGACGAGCAGGCGCCGCACCTTCTGGAAGAGCATGATCGTGTTGGCGTCGAAGATGTTCAGCTCCGCCGGGATAGCCTTCACCGGCGTCTGCATGATGTCGGGCACCTTGCGGATGTCCAGGCGGCCGCCCTTGTCGTAGAACTGCATCACCACGTCATACTCGGTGAAGATGCCGACATAGTCGCCCTTGCGCTTGACCGGGAGCGCGCTGATGCCGTGCCGGGTCATGCTCGTCTTGGCCGCGCTGAAGGTGCCGTCCTCCTCGATGCTCACTATCTTCGGGGTCATGACGTCCTTGACGAGGAACGGCGCCCTGATGGCTGCCGCGACCCTGACAGAGTCGTAGAGCGCCTTGCTCAGGTCCGTCTGCGTGATGATGCCCTTGATGCGTCCCTCCTCGCCGAGGATGACAAGCTTACGGATCCTCTTCTGCTTCAGCATGTCGCGCGCTTCCCGCAAGGTCGCGCTCGGCTTCACGGTCTCGATGGCGCACTTGCCCGGCTTGCCGCCCGAGAAGCCGCAGCTCATGATGTCCTGCACCTTGAGGCCGAACACTTCCTGGCTCAACGGCACTTTCGTGATGAAGTCGCGCTCGGTCAGGATGCCCGCCGGCTTCCCTTCCTCCTCGACGACGACCGCGCTGATGTTCTCGCCGATCATCATGGCCGCCGCGTCCATGACGTTCTTGTCCGGCGTGATCGTGATGACGTAATCCGTCATCCGGTCCTTGACCTTGAGGTTCTCGAGCCGCTCCAGTCCCCGCCGCAGCTGGCCGAGGAGCTTGTGTCGCTTGAAGATGCCCATGACGGAGCCTAGGGCCCTCTGGTATTTAAGAATTATGTAAAGGGTTTCGTAAAGGGTTTCGGGTCGCTCTCAGGTCTGGTCCCCCGGAAACGCCACGAGGTCGGGTGTGACGGTGTTGAAGGCCACGCCCTGGTACTCGACGCCCCCGATGAGGGTCTGGTACGCGTCGTCGCTGTACGCCCCGACCCTGACTGGCATGCCGTAGAAGCTGTCCAGGAGGACCTGATAGTGGATGTCACCATCCTGGAACTCGACGCGCTTGGTCGGGCGGCCGTAGAAGCTCTGCCCGTCCTGGAGCGCCGCGCTGGTGGGGATCCGGTCAATCCATTCCGGCGGCAGGGTGATGACGTAGTCGTTGAAGTTCGCGGTGCGCTCCTCGCCGTCCCGACTGCAATCCCTCAGCTCGCTGATGGTGCACCAGCCCCGTGCGGTCTTCGTCGCATAGTCGAGGTAGACGAAGGGCGCGAAAGTGTGCGGATCGAACTTGTTCGGCAGGGGTATCGTCACCTTGGCCTTGTCGTCACGGACGTAGTAGGTGCGCTGCAGGTTCGTGACGATCTTGCCGCTGTTCTCCTCGATGGGTGCCCAGCCGAACTGGTAGCTCTTCACGGCCTTGGCCTTGTCGAGCAAGGCGACGAGTGCCGGGTTCGGCGCGCCGCCCGATCCCGTGTCCTGTTCGTCCATGGTCGGGGCCTGCGGCACGGAAGGGGTTGCCGGCGCGTCCGGCAGCCCGTTGGCCTTGTCCTGAAGGTCGTTCAGCTGGTCCTGTGCCTGCTGCACGGTCGGGCAATCCTCCGCCTTCATCACGGTCGAGCCGTCGGGACACGTGATTGGCTGGACGAGGCAGGCTGTCGTCATGAGAAGGGCCGCTATCAGCGCTATGAGTATGGTTCGCATCGGATTCCACCCCCTGGTGACCTGGAGAGTGCTGAGGGGTTTAAATTACTTCTTCTTGCGGTGCTCGCCCCGGCGCACGCGGGGGTGGTGCACGGCCAGCTCGATGAGCTCTTCCTCGCTCGTGCCACTGCCGGACATGCTCACGACGCTCGCGACGAACATGATGATGAAGAAGATGGCGAGCGTCAGCCCCCAGGTCTTGTTCCAGCCGTAGATCTCGAAGACGGTGATGAGGAAGCCGATGATGCTGACGAGCATGTACTCGTGCGGCAAGGGGGCGAAGGACTGATCAGGCATGGGACGCACCTCTTTTTCCTTCTTCTGGAGCCAGCCTTTTAATGCTTTTCGGGACTCGCCAGCAGGCGTCCGGCTCGCGCAGCTTCCCGCACCGTGCCGCTCACGTCGCCAGGTACTTGTTGAGGACCTTCCGCGCCGCTTCGCGCCGCTTCTGGTGCTCGGCCAAGAAGGTGTTGAGCTTCTCAATCAGAATAGCCTTCAATTCCCCCGAAAGCAATTTTCCCGACTTATACTCATCATATATCTTTTTGAGCTTCGCGTCGTCCTCCTCGAAGAAGGTGAGGTACTGGTAGGCGACGTCGATGTCGGGGTTGCCGCCCTTGGTGCGGTGCTCCTCCGCAGTGTCCTTGCCGCCGGAGAACGCGTACTTGTTCACCTTCCGCTTCACGGTCTTGGCGTCGTCGGTGAGGGCGATGTACGACGTCTCGTCGCTCGAGCTCATCTTCCCCCCGCCAAGCCCTGGGACGAAGAGGTGGTAGGTGGAGGCGAGCGTGTCGAACGTGTAGGCCTTGGCCCGCTTTGCGATATCACGCGCGAGCCGCAGGTGCGGGTCCTGGTCCGTGCCGACCGGCACCACCACCGGCACCGGGCCTTCGAACTCCGGCAGCATCGGGTGCAGCATGTCGGCCGCCTGGAGCAGGGAAGCGACCATCTTGCCCGGGGTGATTTCGCCATAGACCGCCTTGAACTCGTTGAACGTGACGTGGTTCGCGAGCGCGTTCTGGAGGCGATAGTAGGCGTTCGCCCTGCCCGCATCCTGGGAACGGGCGCTCTGGAAGTAGATCTCGCAGTTCTCCGGCTTGAGGCCGAGCGCGATGTAGTTGAGGAGGTATTCCTCGACCGCCGTCTTCCTGCTCTCCGCCAGCGGCTGGCCGCGCGCGAGGAGCGCCTCGATGTCCGCCACGGCGATGTAGAGCTTCGCACCGAGGGCCTGATAGTGAATCATCTGCCGCGCGAGGATGGCGTGCCCGATGTGGAACTTGCCGGAGGGCATCAGCCCGGTCATCATGACGAAGGGCTTCCGCTCCTTCATCGCAGCGAGTATCTTCCCGAAATCGCGATGGGCGAAGACCTTCTTGCGCCGGAACAGGAGATTCTCGGAGAAGGCCGCGGGGAGCTGGCCCATCGGCGTCAGCCCGAACTCCTTGATGAGCTTGCCGTAATCGATATCGCCGTGCACGTCCCAGGGCGTGACGACGAACTGCGCTGCCATGGGGTTCCTTGGAGGGGGAAGAGGTTAAAAAGGTTGTCGTCAAAGCCTTGCGGAAGCGTTTCCCGCTCTCACTTATCGATGAAGGCGGTGTTCTCCCGGTTCGGGTCGGGCGCTTCTGCCATGATGCGACGGACCTCCTTCCGATCGCCCTTGTACTTCGGCTCGAGCCTGTGGATGATGCCGAAGAGGACCCAGAGCGCGACGAAGAGCATGGCGGCTGCCAAAGCCGTATACCAGTCGAGCGGCACAGCGTTCGTCCCTGCGTTGTTCGTGTAGACGATGACGATGCTCAGGTAGGCGATGATGTTGATCTCGAGGGTGCCGCTGAGGATGAAGGCGAACTTCTTCGGGAGCCAATGGAAGAAGTCGGTGATGAGGAGGAGGATGCCGACGGCGAAGATGGCGGCTGCGATGGCGGTGCTGACCACCTCGCCCCGTTCGGCCGTGAAGTGGAGGATGTTGAACCAGACCTTGGTCAGCATGGTCGACGGTGCCATCCCCGGATAGACCGTCTTGAGCAGGTCGACGCTGACGAAGATGAGGACGAGCGCGTGCCCCACTGCGGTGTTCCAGCCGAGCTCTTCAGTGTCGTAGCGCCCGAAATAGAACTCCATGAGCAGGAGGGTGATGAGCATCGGGGTGATGATGTAGAGCATCTGGCTGTGCTGGAAGGGTGCGGCGATGAGGCGTGCGAGGCGATCGACGAGCGTGGGGAAGAAGACGCTCGAGAGCCACTGCGCCCCGCTCGCCACGACGGGAGCTGTCGCGTTGATGGCGTGGCCGGTCGCGTTCACCGTGGCGTTCAGCGTCGCGTTCATGCTCCTGTCTTCCGAAATCGCGCTTAATAAATGCTGCGGTGAGGGGGAATGATCGGGAGGACGAAGAGAGGGAAACCATTAAAAGCCATCCCTCCCCAAGCGTCCCCATGAAGCACCCGCTCGGCACGACCCTGCTCCTGGTCGTGCTCTTCGTCGTGGCGCAGGTCGTCGGGCTCGTCCTCGTCAACCTCTCCATCGTGAGCGTGCACGTCAACGTCGAGACCGGCCAGACAGAGTTGGCGCACGACACGACCGCAATCGGCGACCGGCCGGACTTTTTATCATGGCAAACATTTCTTTGGATAGGTCTCGGAGTGGTTATTGGTACTAGTCTCATTCTCCTCATAATTCATTTCAAAAAGGTGCATTTATGGAAGGCCTGGTTTATGCTTGCAGTCTTTCTGGCTTTGTACGTCTCTTTTGGTGTTCTTTTCCCTTTTCCACAATTTGTCGTCGGCGTCCTCACTTATTTGGGCTTTCCTCCTGTTCGCTTGATAGCGTTCATTTTAGCCTTGTCTTTGGCTTACTGGAAGATTCATAAGCCGAATCCCTGGGTGCACAACCTCACCGAGGTCTTCCTCTATGCCGGCATCGCCGTCCTGCTCGTCCCCATCCTCGACGTGTTCTGGTCCTTGGCCTTGCTCCTCGCCATCAGCCTCTACGACGCTTGGGCGGTCTGGAAGAGCAAGCACATGGTGGCGCTCGCCGAGTTCCAGAAAGGGAGCCAGGTGTTCGCCGGCCTCATGGTGCCCAAGCCGGCGGCGAAGCACGCCGTCTTGAGCGCGCCGAAGAAGGCGAAGGCCGCGAAAAACGTCAAGGTGCTCCCCCTGCCGCCCCGGCCGACGCAGGCGACGAGCGCCATCCTCGGCGGCGGCGACATCGCCTTCCCGCTCATCTTCACCGGCACCGTGATGGAAGGCCTGCTGCTCGGCGGCGCTTCCCGTGTCGCCGCGTTCTCCGAAGCCTTGCTCGTCACGCTCGGCGCGACGGTCGCGCTCGCGCTCCTCTTCTTCTACGCCAAGAAGAACAAGTACTACCCGGCCATGCCCTTCCTCACTGCGGGCTGCCTCCTCGGGTGGCTCGTCACCTTTCTCATCTAGAAATAATCATATAGAAAAATCATGTAGGAAGAAGGGGGAGGAACTGTCTACTTCGCCGGGAGCTCGAGCTTCTGCCCGTCCTTCACCGCGGTGACTTCCGCCTTGACCGCGCGCTGGATCTGCCGGGCGATGTCCTGCAGGTCCATCATGGCGAGCTTGCTCCCGAAGCCGGTGAGCAGCGCGTGCTTCGGCTTGACCGCCTTGATGAGCGCTTCCGCGTCGGCAACGTTGAGGAAGCCGTCCTCGCGCGTCCCCGCCGGGTGCTTCACGTTCAGGATGAGGACTGCGCAGCCGGCGTAGTCCTGCGGCATGGTCTCGTACCATGACGTGTCGCCGGCGTAGCCGATGAGCAGGTCGCCCGCGCCGATGCGGAAGCCGACGCCGTTCGGGTCCTTGCCGACGCTCTTCACCGGCCAGATAGTGACCTCGTTGATGCCGATCTTCTGGCCCGGCGTGAGGCTGACCAGCCCTTCGACCGCGAGCTTGGTCTGGCGCCTGATGACCGCTTCCTCGCCTTCCACGACGCTCTTGCTCCCGAGGAGAACGCCGTGCTTGTCCATGCCGTCGAGCGTCATCGCGCTGACGCACGCGTTGATGTCGTTGCTGCGGAGGATGCTGTTGTTGCTGGCGAGGACCGCAATGGTCGCTCGCAGGTTCACCTTCGCCGCCTTCGCGCCGGCGAGCGCTCCCGGTCCCGGGTCGAGATGGAACTGGTTGCTCTCAAGGTTGAGGATGATGCCGCCCGTGGCGCGCTGCTGCCGGGCCATGACCTCCACGTCGCCCGCAGTGCCCAAGAAGATGATGCTGTTCATGCCTGTTCCCCCCTCACCCCGAGGAGCGGAAGGAAGCAGGATTTTAAAGGTTTCGGCTTAGAAGGTGAATCCGCGATTAAGCGTCTGTTGAGCTTGTCGCGCGCGATTGTATCCGGCCACGGATCCCAACTCTCCTGCTTGACGATAGAGCTGGATGGCTTCGGGAAACTTGTTGCGTTGCGCCATGCAGGTGCCCATTCGGAACACGGGAGCTGGCTCTTCTGGTTCAAGCTCAGCTGCCCGCTGAAACATGTCGTAGGCCTGAGGGATTTTGAAGCCGCCTGCTGGTTTGGAAAGGTAGAGCATACGCATGCCGAGGGTGTGCCACAAGGCGGCGTTGTCCGAACGCTGGGTGATGGCGTCCCTGGCCAGGCCCCTTACCCTGTCGATTTCCGCCGCGTTGAGCTGCTTGCGGTAGGCCATCTTGACCTCGTCGTCCTGGACGTCGTCGTGATAGACCTTCCAGGTGTCATAGAACATCTCTTCGTCTGGGGTGACGCAGACTTCGGCAATCGTGCCCTGATAGTCAGGGCGTCTGAGCATATGCTCCCAGATGATGCCGTCGAAGCGCAGGTGGCTTCTGAAGAGGCCGTCGAAGGCCATCTTCACCTTCTCGTCCGGCACTTGGCGGAGTTTGATGAGCTGCAGGTCGGGGTGACTGTCCAAGAACGGTTTGATATGCTCGACTGTTCCGGGATACATCATCCGGTCGCCGTGAGTGCGGAGGACCCAATCGGTGTCGGCGCGTTCGACCATGTCATTGAAGGCTTTGCTGCAATCGTGCGGCCAGGGGAATGTATAGATTTCGACGGGC
>CAZSAS010000010.1:2281-13244 GCA_964604855.1 uncultured Methanosarcinales archaeon | reverse complement strand
CCGCCGGGCACGGGCAAGACCCTGCTCGCGAAGGCCGTCGCGAACGAGAGCGAGGCGAATTTCATCCTCGTGAAAGGTCCGGAGATGCTCAGCAAGTGGGTTGGTGAATCGGAGAAGGCGGTACGCAAGATCTTCGAGAAGGCCCGCCAGACGAGCCCCACCATCATCTTCTTCGACGAGCTCGATGCGATCGCGCCGCGGCGCGGCACGGAAGGGAGCGAGAACCACGTCACGGAACGCGTCGTCAACCAGATGCTCACTGAGATGGACGGGCTGCAGGAGCTCCAGGACATCGTCATCGTCGCCGCCACCAACCGGCCCGACATCATCGATACCGCTCTGCTGCGGCCGGGACGATTCGACCGCATCATCCTGGCGCCGGTGCCGGACAAGAAGACACGCAAGCAGATCTTCGAGGTCCACACCCGGGGGATGAAGATCGACAAGGACGTCAAGCTCGGCTCGCTGATCGAACGTACGGAAGGCTATGTCGGCGCGGACATCGAGGCGGTGTGCCGGGAAGCGGCGATCCTGGCGCTCCGCAAGGACATCAAGGCCAAGACCGTGAATATGGAATTTTTCGAAGAGGCCCTGAAGAAGGTGCTCCCCTCGACGACCAAGGATATCGAGGACGCGTACAAGGAGCTCGAAGGCCATTTCCGTTCGGCGCAGGGCGCGCGCATGAAGGACGAGAAGCCGAGCTACTACGGATGAGGCGACGGGCTGCGCGCGCAACCTTCTCAAACTTTATAAAGTCCCCTTTCTGGGGTAAAAGCGATGGAGATCGCCTGGTACGCCCTCGGGGAGCAGGAGGCGCTGGAGCAGCTGCGAACGACAGAGGAGGGCCTCGACGAAGGGGAGGCGGCGGAGCGCCTCGCGAAGGAAGGGCCGAACAGGATCGAGACGCAGCGCGGCCGGTCACTCATCACCATCTTCCTCTCGCAGTTCACCAGCTTCATGGTCATCCTGCTCCTGATCGCTGGCGCGGTCAGCCTCTTCATCGGCATCGACCTCGGCCAATTCGAGTACAAGCTGGACGCCTACGTCATCCTCTTCATCATCGTCCTCAACGCGGTCCTGGGCTTCTTCCAAGAGATGAAGGCCGAACGAGCGGCAGCGGCCCTCCACGCGTTCCTCGCCACCACGGCAGTGGTCATCCGGAAGGGGAAGACGCGCGAGATCCCCGCAGAGAAGCTGGTGCCGGGCGACGTCATCCTGCTCAGCGAAGGGATGAAGGTGCCTGCCGACGCCCGGCTCCTCGAAGCGAAGGCCCTCACGGTCGACCAGTCGATCCTGACCGGGGAGAGCGTGCCGGCGGAGAAAGGAATCGGCGCGCTGGCGCAGCGCGTCCCGCTCATCGACCAGACCTGCATGCTCTTCCGCGACACCTTCGTGGTGCGGGGCGAGGGGCGCGCAGTCGTCACCGCCACCGGGATGGCGACAGAGACGGGCAAGGTGGCCACGGAGATCAACGCGCCGAAAGAGATGCAGAGCCCCTTCGAGCAGGAGATCGACGAGGCGTCCAGGAAAATCGCGGTGGCCGTCAGCCTGATGATTCTCGCGATGTCCGTCATCCTCGTCTTCGCCCACAAGGTGACCTGGCTGAGCGTCTTCCTCCTCGCCATCAGCCTCGCCGTCGGCGCCATCCCGGAAGGATTGCCGGCAGTGGTGACGTTCGCGCTCAGCGTCGGCAGCCTTCGGATGTCGAAGAAGCACTGCCTAATCAAGCGGCTCAGCCTCATCGAGAGCCTGGGCAGCGTCGACGTGATCTGCACCGACAAGACGGGCACGTTGACGAAGAACGAGATGACGGTCGAGGCAGCCTACGTCTTCGGCGGCGAGCTTGATGCGGCAGCCTTGAAGGCGCGGCGCGACGAACAGACGGTGACGGAACTGCTCCGTTGCGCGACGCTTTGCAACGAGGCGCGCGTGGCCGAGCCGACCGAAGGCAGTCCGCACCGGCACAAGCGGATCCAGAAGCACCACGAGACCCACTACCTCGGCGACCCGACCGAGATCGCACTGCTCGTCGCGGCGCAAAAAGCGGGCTTCGCCTGGGAGAAACTCCGCGCCGAGAGCGAGCGGCTCGACCTGCGCCCCTTCTCTTCCGAGACGAAGGAGATGACCGTGCTGGTCCGCATCGCTGGCGGGAAGCGCGCCTACGTGAAGGGCGCGCCGGAGGAGGTCATCAGGAGCTGCGGCCGCATTCTCACCGGCCCGGAACTGCACGAGCTGCGCGGCGAGGAGCGCAAGGCCCTCGTGCGCAAGGCGGTGGCGCTCTCCGCGAAAGGGTACCGCGTCCTCGCCTTCGCTTCGGCTCCCTCCCTGGACGAGGAACGGACCTTCCTCGGCCTCGTCGGGATGCAGGACCCGCCGCGGAAGGGGGTGAAGGAGGCGATCGCGGCCTGCCGGGAGGCGGGCATCGCGGTCAAGATGATCACGGGCGACCACAAGTCGACAGCGATGGCGATCGCGGCCGAGATCGGGCTGGGCACGCAGGCCGTCGACTGGGAAGAGGTGAAGGAGCTGGAGGGGGAGGCCTTCGACCGGGTGGTGCGCGACACCGAGGTCTTCGCCCGGATGGACCCCAGTCTGAAGCTGCGCATCGTCCAGAGCCTCCAGCGCCAGGGGCGCAGGGTAGCGATCACGGGCGACGGGGTGAACGACGCCCCCGCGCTCCGGAAGGCGGACGTGGGCGTCGCGATGGGACTCAGGGGAACAGACGTCGCGAAGGAGGCGAGCAGCCTCATCCTCCTGGACGACAACTTCGCCACCATCGTGAACGGGATCGAGGAAGGGAGGACTATCTTCAACAACGTCCGGAAGGTGATCAACTACCTCCTCACCGCCAATCTGGCGGAGGTCTTCGCCGTCTTCGTCGCGGCCCTCTTCGGAGTGATGCCCCTCACTGCCGTCCAGATCCTCTGGGTCAACTTCATCACCGACGTCTTTCCCGCGCTCGGACTGGCGGTCGACCCGCCGCCGAAGGCGATCATGCAGGAGCCGCCCTCAGGCAAGAAGGAACGGCTGCTCAACAAGCGCCTCGACTGGCTCATCGGCACGATCGGAATCAAGAAGGCGCTGGTCTTCCTCCTCGCCTTCATCCTCGTCTACCACTGGAAAGGCTTCGCCTACGCGCAGGCGACGATCTTCACCTGGCTCGTGCTCAGTCATTTCGTCAGGATCTACGTGATCCGCAAGGAGGAGCGCATCCCCCTCTTCGCCAACAAGTGGGTCAACTGGGCGCTGGTCATGCCGATGGTGTTGCAACTCCTCATCATCTACACGCCCCTGCGCAAGCTCTTCGGCATCCCGATGATGGGATGGGTCTCCTGGATCGTGATCATCTCGACGATGGCTCTTGCGATCTGGCTGGCGAGCCTGATTACTGACCTGGTCGTCAAGCACACGCCCACGCAGGACGCGGCCTGGAGCCGCTAGGCACCACGCTCCGTGGATCTGCTCAGCGTCGCCTTCTGTCGGCTCCCCAGAACGGTTGGCATTGACGGTCCTCTCCGGAACCGGCCAAAATTTCTTCATTATATAAAAGTAACAAAGCAATAGATATAAAAAGCGCTCCCGCTTCTCAAGAAGAGAAGAGGGGGAAACGGACGATACAGGGGTGGTATGCGATGAAGAGACTGATGATGATAATCGCCGCGCTCGCGGCCATCACGGCGCTCAGCCTGGCTGGCGTTGCTTTCGAGAACCACGTCCGCTGGAACAACCAGCTGGACGAATGCGTCTATTTCTTCACGGACGAGAGCGGCGCGAGCCAGAGCTGCTACGTGCCTGAGGAGAACTGCGCGTCGCGCGTGCCGCGCGACGAGGTGAAGGACGCGAACAGGAGCACCTGCTACTACCTCCCGCGCAAGGAGCAGGCGAAGCTCCAAGCGAGCGGCGAATGCAAGGAGTTCGTCGAGGGCGACCTCATCGTGCTGCAATATGACGGGAGTGATCCGGACGGCGACAAGCTCACCTACACCTTCGGCAAGCCGTTCGACGAGACGCAGCGCTGGCAGACCAAACGAGGAGATGCGGGCGACTACGACGTCAAAGTCAAGGTGAACGACGGCCTGTACAGCGACGAGACGAGCGTCTGCTTCAGGATCCTCCCGGGCAACCACCCGCCCGTCCTGAGCGTGGACAGCGCAGCTGTCAACGAGGGCGACACGGTGGACCTCAACCCGAGATGCACGGATGAGGACGGCGACGCGGTCAAGCTGACATACAGCGGGAAGATGACTGGCAGCACCTGGCAGACCGGCTATGACGACGCCGGCAACTACAAGGTCACCGTCACCTGCACGGACAGCGCGGGCGCATCGGACAGCAAGACGGTGAGCGTCACCGTCGAGGACGTGAACCGCGCGCCGGTGCTCGACGTCGGCGCGAAGGACATCACGGTGCACGAGACAGACCTGGTACGCATCAAGCCGACCTGCGTCGACCCCGAAGGCGGCCCGGTCGAGATCGCCTACAGCGGCGACATGACCGGCAGCACCTGGCAGACCGGCTACGAGGATGCGGGCGAGTACAGCGTGACCGTTACCTGCAGCGACGAGACAGGCATGCAGACCAGCGACAACATCAGCGTGACGGTGCTGGACAAGAACCGGCCGCCGGTCATCACGGCCATGGTCGTGAAGGGCTGAGTCGCCACGTCTCCAAACCTTTTTAATCCCTTTTCCTCTTCTCTTTCCGCATGGACCGCATCGTCAAGCTTGTCGTCGGCGTGCCGGCGAAGGATGAGGAAGCGCTCCGTCTCGCATTGGGCCAAGCGGGCGCAGGGAAGATGGGGAAGTATGACTGCTGCAGTTTCGTCGTCCGCGGGACGGGCCATTTCCGACCGCTGCCGGGCTCGAATCCGCACATCGGCAAAGAGGGAGAGATCGCCTCCGTCGACGAAGTCCAGATCCAGACGGTCTGCTACGAGAAGGACCTGCCGAAGGTGCTCGCGGCGATGCGCGCCGCGCACCCGTACGAGGAGATCGCGTACGACATCATCCCGCTGCTCAACAACGAGCACGACAAGTTCGTGGGGAAGAAAGGATTGGCGGACGGGAAGAAAGAGGAAGGCTCATGAAGATCATCTTCCTCACCGGGAACGAGCACAAGCTCAAGGAGGCTCAGGAGATACTGGCCGAGCACGAGGTCGAAGGCAAGAGGCTCGACCTGCCCGAGCTGCAGAGCCTCGACCTGGACGAGATCATCATGGAGAAGCTCGCCGCGGCCATCCCGTTCACCATGGATGAGAAGGTCGCGCTCATGGTCGAGGACACCGGGTTCTGGGTCGGCGACACCGGCCTGCCGGGCCCGTTCATCAAGCACTTCTGGAAGACGATCGGCCGCGAAGGGGTCGTGACGTTCGCGAAGGCGTTCGGCGCGGAGCATGCGCGGGCGGAATGTCACGTCGGCCTCCTCTTGCCGGACGGCAAGCCACCGCGGTTCTTCATCGGCGCGGTCGACGGGCGGATAGTCGCTCCGCGCGGCGAGTCCGGCTTCGGCTTCGACCCTCTGTTCATCCCCGAGGGACAGGACAGGACCTTCGCAGAGATGAGCGCTGCGGAGAAGAACGCGATTAGCCATCGCCGGAAGGCCCTCAAGGCCCTGAGCGAATACTTGAAAGCAAATATTTAAAAACGTCCCGAGCCTGATTTCTTGCTATGATTCGAAGGGGTGCATGCTCGTGAGCGTCAAGAGGACCGTACGAAAAACCAAGAAGAAGGCGGTGAAGCTTATGAAGAACAAGAGACTGGTGAAAGGCGTTGCGATCGGCGCAGCCATCGCCGCGGCGACGGCGGCGAGCGTCGCGGGCTACAAGTACGCGAAGAAGAAGGGGTTGGACAAGAAGGCCAAGGCGGCCGTCAAGAAGGAGCTGAAGAAGCTCGAAGCTACCGTGAAGAAGAACGCGAAGAAGGCGGAAGCGGCGTTCAAGAGGGCCTTGGACAGGGAACACGCCAAGAAGCAGGCCCCGAAGAAATCGGCCAAGCGGAAGACGGCGAAGCGCGCGAGGAAGACCATCAAGAAGACTGCGACCAGGAAAGCCGGCAAGCGCCCGACGGCGAAGCGACGCACGACCAAACGGAAGAGATGAGCAAACCATTTAAACCCTTCTCCTTTCTTCTCCCGTCATGTTGATGGCGTCGACAACCCACGGACGGAGCGAATGACTATGAAACCTTCCCCCGGCCAGCGGCTCTCCTTCACCCACAAGGGACACGCGCTCAAAGGCGTCATCCTCAGCGAAGACAAGGGTACGCTCCTCATCAAGCTGGACAGCGGCTACAATATCGGTCTCCAGCGGGAAGAACTGAAGGATGCGAAAGAGCTAAAGGTGGAGCCGAAGCGCAGGAGCACCAGAGCAGAACACAAGCCAAAGGCCGGACTGCCCAAGGTGGCGCTGCTCCACACGGGCGGCACCATCGCGAGCCGGATTGATTACGAGACCGGCGCGGTCATCGCGCAGTACACCGCCGAGGAGATCCTCGACCTCTACCCGGAGCTGCTCGACATCGCAGACCTGTCCTGCACCCTCGTGAGCAACATCCAGAGCGAGATGATGCGCTTCGCGCACTGGAACCTCCTCGCCGAGGCGGTCGACAAGGCGGTGAAGGAGGGGGCGCAGGGCGTCATCATCACCCACGGCACGGACGTCCTCCACATGACCGGCGCGGCCTGGACATGCCCGTCATCCTCGTCGGCAGCCAACGCTCGTCGGACAGGCCGAGCAGCGACGCGGTCACCAACCTGCTCTGCGCGACGAGCTTCATCGCCAAGGAGGGGAGACGGTTCGCGGGCGTCGGGCTCTGCATGCATGAAGGCATCGCGAACGATGACTGCGTCATCCTCCCGGGAACAAGGTGCAGGAAGATGCACACGTCGCGACGCGACGCGTTTCGCGCGATCAACGACACGGCCTACGCCCGCGTCAGGTACCCCTCCCTTGCGACCGAACGCCTCAAAGACTACCCCGCGACGACAGAGGGCAAGCTCGAAGTCAAAGGCTTCAACGAGAAGCTCAAGGTCGGCATCCTGCCATGCCACCCGCAAATGTTCGCGGAGGAGCTCCTCACCTATGAGAAGTGGGACGGACTCGTCCTCGAGCTTCTCGGGATCGGCCATGCCCCCACAATGGCGACCGACCCGCACAACAAGGAGCACGAGCACATCATGGCGGCCATCGCGGCGCTCGCGAAAAAACTCCCTATCGTTGCCGCACCGCAGACCGTCTACGGCCGGATCAACATGAACGTGTACAGCCCGGGCCGGCAGCTCCTCGAAGCGGGCGTGCTCGGGCAGGGCTGCGACCTCACGCCCGAGACGGCATTCGTCAAGCTCGCCTGGCTGCTGAGCAACTACGATAAGAAAGACGTCAGGAAGCTATACGGCGAGAACCTGCGCGGCGAGCTCTCCGCCAAGAGCGAAGAGGACGGGTACGCGCCGCCGAAAGAATCAGAGGATTCCAGAAGAGAAATGAAAGAGAAGTGAAAGGGTTTACTTCTTCTTGCGCTTCTTCGCCTTCAGCCCCTTCGCCGCCTTCACGGCCTCTTCCTTCGTCACCTTGCGCGGGGGCGAGGCCTGGACGTTCACTTTCGGCATCGGAATCGGGGCCGGCAGCGCGAGGTCGCGGGCCATGAGCAAGGCCTGGACGTTCGAGCGCTCGAGAATGTGATTGAGCAGGTTCGGCATGATCTCCTTCGGGAGCTGCTTGTCCTTCTCCCACGTCTTGAGCATGGCATCGGCATGCTTATCGTCCTCGAGGAGGATGACGTCCCCCTCGAACTTGAGGCCGCCGATGGCCGGCTCGTACTGGGTCTGGAACATGAAGTGGACCTTCACACCCTTCTTCCCCTGCGCCATGGTGAGGCTGGCATCGCTCACGTCATTGAGCGCGACGTTGTTCTTGATGCCCACCTTACCCCTGATCGGGGCCTTCTTCTCCCCTTCGAGCCTGGTAAAGTTGAATCCGACAATCATCGTATCACCTGTGCTTGCCCGTTTGTTGGCCAGGAGAACCCGGGGGGTTTTAAATAGCTTCTGGCTCCGGAGCCGCTTCCGTCGTCGCCCAGATCCTTGAGAACTCCTCGGAGAAGGCCTGCACGACGCCAGGGTCATGGATGATCAGCACGTTCTCGTCGTTCCGCGTGTTGCCGGACGCGGTGGGGTTGTAGCTGCCGGTGATGACCGTCGCCACCGGCGTCCCGGCGTCGATGACGAAGACCTTGTGGTGCATCGTCGCGGGGTTGGCGTCGAAGCGGACGTCGAGGCCGGCCGCCTTGAGCTTCGCGTATTCGCTGTATCGGTTCTCTTGCCGTCGTTCAAAAACGCCCCGTACCTCCGCTCCCTCCTCGTATCTTTCGACGAGCAGGTCGCCGATAGGGTCGCTCGTGAAGCTGAACGTCATGAAGTCGATGGAGGAATGGGTCTTGTCGAGTTCGTCAAGGACCTCCTGCTCGCAGTCGTCCTCGGGGCAGAAGTAGTTCTCGATGAGGAAGGAGGAATCGGTCAAGGTGTTGGTATGATTGATTACGGGATATCTCACTTTCCGCTCAGTCTTCTTTCCGGCGAGTTCGCTCCACTCGTCGAGATAGTTCTGCGCAAGGGCACGGCCGTGGATGATGACAAGATTGTTGTCGTTTCTCGTGAAGCCGTTATGCGTCGGGTTCGTGCTGCCCGTGATGACCGCGTCGTGGTCCAGAATGCAGAACTTGTCGTGCATCAGGCCGCCGTGGCGCGCCGGAACCTTGGTGCCGACGCCGCGGTAGTTGTCCGCGAACACGAGCACCTCCGCACGCTTCTCCGCGAGGAGGCGTTCGAGGGCCTCGTCGTCCAGGTCGTAGAAAGCGCACTCGATCTCGCTCGCGTTGCCGATGGCACCGAGCATGGCCTGTTCGCAGGCGGGACAGAAAGAGACGTCGAGGCTGCCGTGCTGCTCCGGGATGGCTGTACAGCTCAGGGCCAGCAGCAGTATCGCCAACAGGATTCTCATGACGGCTCTCATCGGGAGAGCGAGGGGGAGATGGTACATAACTGTTTACGCCCGTTTTCCCGAAGCCTTCCGCAGGTGGTCGAAGCTCTTCCGCAGGTGGTCGAAGCTCTTCCGCAGGCTCGCCTTTGTCTGGGGCTGCGTCTGCTGCAGGGCTTCGAGGAGCGCGCGGACGCCGTCTTCCGGGGCGAGCGTCTTCCCCGGCAGCCGGTGGCGTTTCGCGTAGGCGAGAACCATATCCTCAGGAACCGTGGCCATGAGCGGCGTGAACCTGTTCGTTTCGTCCTCGTCCTCGAGGAAGTTCCTCAATTCTCTCACGAGTTCGTTCTCGAGGCTGGTGGGGGCGAAGACATTCTTCCGTTTCCTGGTATCCTTCGGGACCCTGCGGATTTCGACGCGCTTCCCGAAGATGTTCGCAAGGAGCCGCTCAAGGACGCGGCATTCCACGCTCCCCGTGTTGATGAGGAAGAGCGCGTCCCCTTCGAAACGGAGCAGGCGGAGCTCCCTGCGAAGCCGTCTCTCAAGCTCGCTCTTCGGCATACGGTGGCGGGACGAGAGGGGATTCTTAACGATTCCGGCTTTAAAAGTCTTCATTTTAAAATGGTGACAGAACGCAAAGTATAAAAAGAGCTTCTCCATTCCGTAGTGATAACGCCGAACCGGCGGATATGGGGGGGAAGCGCACAGCCACGAGAATGCTTCTCACCTCTTTTTCCCGGGAAGGTCCCCCGCTTTGCGCGGGGGGCTTTCTTGGGTTTCTTGTCCTGCAAGGAAGTCGAACCTCCAGAAAGGGGGATGGAAAAGGGAACGTCGGAGAGCGTGCACCAAGACGCTCCTGAAAGAAAGGGCCGAACAAGAAAGGCATGAAAACTGTTTCTACTCATCCTTGTCTTCGCCGTCATCGTCTTGACAGCAACCTTCCTTCTCCTTATCGCTCATCTTCTTGCTGTTTCCGCAGCAGCCACAACCCATCGTCAGCACCTCCGTATGCTCTCAAATCCTCACCATTCTTCCCCGCAGGGAACGCGGAGAGTATTTATCATTAGCGTCTGCAGTTCAATATCGAGTATTAAAAGCTTCGCCTTGGCGATGCGGGCGCTCGGGAGGAAGGCGACACCCTATCTCGTCAGGCTGAGCACGGCTTCATGCGCACGCATCAGGTCAGCCTCCTTGAGGAAGATGCTGACCCTGGGCTCGGCCGTGATGATGGCGATGATGCTGACGCCATAGTTCGCGATCTCGTTGCTGAGCCGGGCAATCACCCCCTTGGAACGCCACCCGGGAGCGGTCAGGGTGAGGGAGAGCTCGGCCAGCCCCTCCTGGACTTCGGCGATGTTCCCTTCCGGGAAAACCTTGCTGGCGTCCGGCAGGCTCTCGCTGTCCACCATCACCAGGGTCTCGTCACGGCTCTTGATGAGGCGGAAGATCTCGCTCTTGTAGAAGTCGGAATCCTTCATCAGGTCGGCCAGCACCTTGAACAGGTTGCTGCTGTTCTTGAGCAGGACGCCCGTGATGCGCGTCTTGGTCGAGACGACCGCGTCGCGGAGCGCTTTCTTGACCCCCTCGTTCAGCTCCGCCACCTCGTCGCTCGTCTTGTAGCGCCGGACCGCGCTGATGACGCTGTCCAAGGAGCCTTCGATGCCGTGACGCTGCTTGAGGAAGGCGGCGAGGCCGGAGACGTTGATGACGCCTCGGGAGAGGTCCTTGCGCAGGCTGGGGTCCTCGTCGATGAGGCGCCACACCCGCTTCGTGATACTGGTCATGAGGCTCGAGATTCGGTCATGATTTTTAAAGTTGCTGTCGAAATGGGACTGCTGAGGAGGGAAACAGGGGAAGAGAACGGCTGAGAACATCCGCGCGATTCCGGTGCGAGAACTAGCGGAGGGAGGATTTGAACCTCCGACCTCCGGGTTATGAGCCCGACGGGCACTCCTAGCTGCCCTACCCCGCTACCGAGGGCGAAGTCAGAGGCTG